>NZ_CACA01000330.1:0-48128 GCF_000180455.1 Kamptonema sp. PCC 6506 | reverse complement strand
AAGGGAGGTAGGGGTAGAAATGATGTTGATAGCAGGTTTTTCGGGAATTGGAAAAACTGCGGTTGTCAATGAAATTCATAAACCAATTGTGCGCCAGCGCGGTTACTTCATTAAAGGAAAATATGACCAATTCCAACGTAATATTCCTTTCAGTGCTTTTGTGCAAGCCTTTCGAGATTTAATGGGGCAATTGTTAACTGAAAGCGAGTCTCAAATCCAGCAATGGCAAAGTAAAATATTAGCAGCAGTTGGGGAAAACGGACAAGTAATTATTGATGTCATTCCCGAATTAGAAAGAATTATTGGTTCACAACCAGCGCCACCCCAATTATCAGGAACAGCAGCGCAAAATCGATTTAATTTATTGTTCCAAAAATTCACCCAAGTTTTTACAACAGCCCAACATCCATTAGTAATATTTTTAGACGATCTACAATGGGCAGATTCAGCATCGCTGAAGTTAATGCAGCTCTTAATCGCTAATACAAGCTATCTTTTCTTAATGGGTGCATATCGTGATAATGAAGTTAACCCGGCACATCCATTAATGCTGGCTTTGACCGAAATAAAAAAACACAAGCAATAATTAATACGATTACTTTACTACCATTAACTCAAGGGCAAGTGAATCAATTAGTTGCTGATACGCTTAAATGTACAGAAAGTTGGGCAGGTACTCTTTCTCAATTGGTCTATCAAAAAACTCAAGGTAATCCGTTTTTTGCCACCCAGTTTCTCAAGGCATTACATCAAGATAATCTCATTAAATTTGACTTTGGATTAGGCTGTTGGCAATGTGACATTACACAAGTTAATCAGCTTGCACTTACAGATGAAGTTGTGGCATTTATGGCATTACAACTAGGAAAACTACCGACATCAACTCAACAGGTGTTGCAGTTAGCTGCTTGTATTGGCAATCAGTTCGATTTAGCAACTTTGGCAATTGTTTCGGAACAATCCCAAATTGAGACGGCTGCTGCTTTGTGGAAAGCATTACAAGAAGGGTTGATTTTACCAGTTGGTGATGTTTATAAGTTTTATGTTGGGCAAGAAAGTCAAATAGTTACTAAAGAAAACGATCGGATTGTTACATACAAATTTTTACACGATCGCGTCCAACAAGCTGCCTATTCTCTGATTCCAGACGAGCGCAAGCAAGCAACACATCTACAGATAGGTCAACTACTTTTAAGAAATACTGTTTTGGCAGAGCGCGAGGAAATGTTATTCGAGATTGTCAATCAACTAAATCGCGGTCGATACCTATTAAACGATCCAGAAGAACAGGAAAGATTGAGCCACTTAAACTTATTGGCAGGACGAAAAGCTAAAACTTCTACGGCATATACTGCTGCCTGTGAGTATATAATTACTGGCATGGAATTATTGATGGAAGACTGTTGGAATATTCAATATGAATTATGCTTTGCGCTCCACAAAGAACGGGTTGAAGTTGAATATTTGAATGGCAATATTGAAGCATCACAAAGCTGGATCGATCGCACTCTCGAACGGACAAGAACTGCCCTAGAAAAGGCAGAGATTTACAACTTGGCAATTATTCAATATACCCTACGAGCTGAGTATCCAGAAGCTATTGCTGCGGGGATTAAAGCTTTATCCTTGTTCGGTATTGATATTAACGATGAGGATTTTGAGGTGGTACGCGATCGCGAAATTGCCACTGCTCAAGCTATCTTAGAAAGCCGAGGGATTGCTTCTCTCAGCGATCTACCCATGATGACCGATCCTGAGAAAAAAATGGCTACAAAGTTAGCTATTGCTATGGGCCCGCCCACCTATCGATCGCATCAGCGTCTGTGGTCAGTCATTTGTGTCAAGGCTGTTAATTTGTGTTTGCAATATGGTAATACGCCTGAAATAGGCTATATTTACCCAGCCTACGGTGGCCTACGTGGTTATGCTTTAAATAACTATCAAAATACAGGTGAGTTAATCGATTTAACGCTGCAATTAATGCCCAAGTTTAATAATAGTTCGGCTGAAAGTGTAGCCTATTTAATGATTGGTAGTTCTCTCCGCCATTGGTCTCACTCTCTTAAGGTAGCCAGCCAAGATTACCAAAATTCTTATCAAATTGGTTTGGAATCCAGCAATTTACAATATGCGGCTTATGCTTTTGGACACAATATGTACTGTCGTTTTTATCAGGGAGTAGAACTGAAGCAGTTAGAGGCAGAAATTAATCAATCGCTGGCTTTTAGCCAACAGCAAAAAAATCAATGGGCTATCGATTTACTAACTGGTGGTCAAATGCTTGTAGCCAAGTTGATAGGAAGGAAAAATTGGTCGGAAACTATAGAAGATGATTATCTCGAACGCTGCCGAAAACATAAAAACTGGCAAGTTATCTGTATTTATACTATTCTGAAAAGCCAAATACTCTACCTCTGCGATTGCCCAGAATCAGCTTTAGAATCTGCCGAGAAAGCTGAAGCTGAGATTGTTAATGTTGCTCCCCAAGGCTTACTTCCCTACGCCAGACATCGCTTTATCTATGCTCTATTGTTATGCCAAAGTTACGAGCGAATACCACAGGCAAAACAATCGGATCTGTGGCAAAAATTGATAGAATATAAACAGCAATTAGCTGTTTGGGCGCAAAACTGCTCGGAGAATTTTAGCGCTGCCTACGATCTAATTTCAGCAGAAATGGCGCGTATTTCTGGAGATAAATTATTGGCAATTGAACTGTACGATCGCGCGATCGCAGCCGCCAGTCAAAACCAACTTCTACAAGAAGAAGCTCTCGCCAACGAACTAGCAGCTAAATTTTACTTGGAATGGAAGAAAGAAAAAGTAGCTCAAGCCTACATGATTGAGGCCTATTATTGTTATTCACGATGGGGAGCCAAAACTAAAATAGAGGATCTAGAAAAACGCTATCCTAAATTACTCAGTCTTATTAAAAACGAAGCGAGATATGCTAGTACCTTGAATGATACTATTACGCGGGGTAAAATTAGTTTTACTCGCTCTTATAGTAGCGTCTCAGAAGCTCTAGATTTGGCTACTATGCTAAAAGCTTCTCAGGCTATTTCTGGGGAAATTGAACTGAATAAACTTTTAGCTATTGTAATAAAAATAGCGAGCGTAAATGCTGGTGCAACTAAGTGTGTCTTGCTGCTTAAACCTGAGATTGAGTTACGGCTAGCAGCTCTTATGGAAGAGGGACAAGAACCACAGATATTATCATCAATGCCTTTAGCATTAAGTCAGGATGTGGCGCTGAGTTTGGTGAATGCTGTCAAGCATAGTTTGGAAGCGATGGTAGTTGTTGATGCTAGGTTAAATCCTCAGTTTGCAGGCGATCCTTATATTGAACAGTACCAGCCTAAAAGTATTCTTTGTAGTCCAATTATTAATCAAGGACTATTGATTGGTATTTTATATTTAGAAAATAATCTGACCGTTGGAGCGTTTACGAGCGATCGCGTCGAACTACTCAATTTACTCTGCACTCAAGCCGCAATTTCCTTGGAAAATGCCCGACTTTATGAGCGATCGCAACAAACTCTAATTGAACTGCGTGCCAGCGAAGCTCGCTTTCAGAAGCTGACGGATAATTTGCCTGGGCTAATTTATCAGATCCGCCTCGCTGCCGATGGTTCAATTTCAATTCCCTACGTTAGTCCAGGCTGTGCCGATCTCTATGAAGTGCCACCAGAAGAGTTCTTGACAGGAATCAAAGACTTTCGGATGTTGGAGCATCCCGACGATCGCGCAGCCATGACCCAGGCGTTCGTCCATTCTGCCCAGACTCTCATGCCATTTGAGCAGGAATGGCGGATTATTACGACCTCTGGCACTGTGAAATGGGTGCAGGCGGCATCACGACCAGAACAGCAAGCCGATGGCTCGATCGTCTGGGATGGCGTGATGATCGATATTAGCGATCGCAAACTTGCCGAGAAATCTCTCAGACTCAATCAGTTTGCGATCGATCGTTCCAGCATCCCGATCTGGTGGGTTAAACCTAGCGGACAGGTTGCTTATGTTAATGATGCCGCCTGCCGCGATCTCGGCTATTCCCGAACCGAGATTTTGCAAAAATGCGTTGGAGACTTTAACCCAGAACTTTCCTCAGAGGTTTGGGAAAAACATTGGCAGGAGATTAAGGAACAGGGTTCATTTGTCTTTGAGGCTTACAATTTCAACAAATCAGGACATCGTTATCCGGTGGAAGTAACGGTTAATTACCTTGAACTAGATGGCGAAGAATATAACTGTGCGTTTGTGAAAAATATTAGCGATCGCAAACAAGCTGAAGCCGCACTCTACGCATCCCAACAACGCTTGTCGTTGCTAATCCAACAAACGCCAATGGCAGTAATCGAGTGGAGTCCAGACTTTCTGATTCAATCTTGGAACCCAGCCGCTGAAAAGATTTTTGGTTACACAGCAGCGGAAGTAATGGGGCGTTCAGTCGATTTTTTGATTGCAGATGAAACCGTAAAAATTCATTTCGATCTGATTGTGGCACATCTGTTAGCGCAAACAGGAGGCAATCGCAGCACCAATGAAAATATCACAAAAACAGGCGAGAGTATCTTCTGTGATTGGTACAACAATCTTCTAGTCAATGAAGATGGAGATTTAATTGGTATTGCCACGATCGCAATCGACATCACCGATCTCAAACAAGCCGAAAAACAACTGCAAGCATCCCAGCAATTATTAGAACTGGTACTCAATACTATTCCCCATAAAGTGTTCTGGAAAGACTGCAATCTGATCTATCAAGGCAGTAACCGCGCTTTTGCTGAGGTTTTAGGGTTTAGTTCATCCACAGAAGTCGTTGGCAAGTCAGATTACGATCTGTCTTGGACTGCCGAAGAATCAGACTGGTTCCGCCAGTGCGATCGACGGGTGATAGAATCAAATCTGCCCGAACTCGGTATTGTTGAAACGACGCTGCAAGCCGATGGCACAACAGTTTGGGCTGAGACTAGCAAGCTACCGCTACACGATACCACTGGCACAGTCATTGGTGTATTAGGAATTTACCAGGATATTAGCGATCGCAAGCAAGCCGAAACCCTGATCGCCCAAAAATCTCAGGAACTGGAACAAGCCCTCCAAAACTTGCAGCAAACCCAACTGCAAATGATTCAAAGTGAGAAGATGTCAGCATTAGGGAATTTAGTCGCCGGTGTTGCCCACGAAATCAATAATCCGGTGGGTTTCATTGGCGGCAATATTCAACCTGCCCTAGATTACATCAATGATATCTTTGGATTAATAGACCTAATCCAACAAAAATATCCTCAGTTAGACCCAGAAATTCAAGCAGAGATAGAAACTATTGAACTAGACTACATCCGGGAAGATTTACCAAAATTAGTTGACTCCATGCGGGAAGGAATCAAACGAATTCAAGAGATTAGCACTAGCCTGAGAACTTTCTCCCGCGCCGATACCGATTATCCAATCGCTTGCAATATCCACGATGGTATTGATAGCACAATCATGATTCTGAAACATCGCCTCAAAGCCAATGAATCTCGCCCAGAAATTACAGTTATCAAAAACTATGGTAATTTACCGCAAGTAAAATGCTATGCAGGGCAGTTAAATCAGGTATTTATGAATCTTTTTAGTAATGCCATTGATGCCCTAGAAGATTCAAACCAAGGGCGTAAATATGCAGAAATTGCCAATAAAATTACAGTTGATACTGAGTTATCAGCAGATAAAAAACAGGCAATAATTAGGATTAAAGACAATGGTATTGGCATGAGTACAGAGGTTCAGTCCAAGATTTTTGAGCATTTATTTACGACGAAAGGAGTAGGGAAAGGGACGGGATTGGGGTTAGCGATCGCGCGTCAAATAATTGAAGAAAAACATCAGGGAAAAATTACAGTTAGCTCTGTACCTAGTGAGGGTACTGTGTTTGAGATCACTATCCCTGTTAAATAATAAAATATAATTAAATTCACCTGTTATCTAATAGAGGATAAACGAGTTATGCACCCGCGCTCAAATTTTTCAAACTATCAAATCACAGAAGAACTATACGCAGGTACGCGCACCCTCGTCTATCGCGGCATCCGTATTAGTAACCAACAACCCGTTGTCATCAAACTCCTGCGAAACGAATACCCCAGCTTCAATGAAATCATCCAGTTTCGCAACCAATATACCATTGCCAAAAATCTCACGTTTCCTAGTGTTATTCAACCCCTAAGTCTAGAACCATATCGCAATAGCTATGCCTTAGTGATGGAAGACTTTGGCGGAGTCTCCCTATCTACTTATTATCTCAAAACAGCAACAAATGACCGTAAAACAAATAAATATTTACCTTTAGCAGAATTTCTTAACATTGTGATTCGACTGACAGATATTCTCCACTATCTCTACCAAAATTGCGTCATTCACAAAGATATTAAACCTGCTAATATTCTGATTAACCCAGATACCAAGCAAATCAAACTAATTGACTTTAGTATTTCTTCTCTCCTACCCAGAGAAACCCAGGAAATCCAAAATCCTAATGTTTTAGAAGGAACCTTAGCCTATATCTCTCCGGAACAAACCGGGAGAATGAATCGAGGGATTGACTATCGGAGTGATTTTTATTCACTAGGAGTTACACTCTATGAATTATTGACAGGGTCTTTACCATTCGTCTCAGCAGATGCAATGGAATTAGTCCATTGTCATCTTGCTAAACACCCAATACCAATCCATCAAATTAATCCAGAAATTCCCCTAAGTTTATCAGAAATAGTCAGCAAATTAATGGCAAAGAATGCCGAAAACCGCTATCAAACTGCATTAGGAATCAAGCACGACTTAGAGATTTGTTTAGAACAATTACAAACAACAGGTAAGATAGAATCTTTTGAACTTGGCAAGCGAGATATTAGCGATCGCTTTACCATCCCCGATCAACTTTATGGCAGAGAAGCCGAAGTAGAAAACCTGCTAGAAGCATTCGATAGAGTCAGCCAAGGTGCAACAGAAATGATGCTGGTAGCTGGGTTTTCGGGAATTGGGAAAACCGCAGTTGTTAACGAAGTGCATAAACCAATTGTCAGACAACGCGGCTATTTTATTAAAGGTAAATACGACCAATTCAACCGCAACATTCCTTTGAGTGCTTTTGTCCAGGCTTTTCGTGACTTGATGGGGCAATTGCTGAGTGAAAGCGATACTCAACTGTTGCAGTGGAAAGAGAAAATTTTGTCTGCTTTAGGTGAAAATGGGCAAGTTTTAATAGATGTCATCCCCGAACTAGAGCAAATTATCGGCAAACAGCCAGCAGTTCCAGAACTCGGTGGTAGTGCTGCTTTAAACCGCTTCAACTTGTTATTTGGCAAGTTCATAGCCCTGTTCGCTACACAGCAGCATCCTCTGGTAATGTTCCTTGATGACTTGCAGTGGGCAGATTCCGCTTCACTAAGCTTGATGCAAGTGTTGATGAGTCAAAGCCAGATATGTTATCTGCTGATTGGGGCATACCGAGATAACGAAGTCTTTCCGGCTCATCCCTTAATGCTGACATTAGAGGAGATGAAGAAAGACTCAGCAACCATCAGCACTCTAACTCTGGCTCCTTTAAGTCAATCTCATATCAATCTTTTGGTTGCCGACACCGTCAGTTGTTCCACAATCACAGCGCAACCTTTGAGTGAGTTAGTCTATCAAAAAACCCAAGGCAACCCGTTCTTTGCTACCCAATTTCTCAAAGCTTTGCATCAGGATAGCTACATTGCTTATGACTTCAATGTAGGATATTGGCAGTGCGATATTGCAGCAGTGAAATTGCTCTCGCTCACTGATAATGTAGTCGAGTTCATGGCAATGCAATTGCAAAAGTTGCCCGATACAACCCAAAATGTCCTCAAACTTGCTGCCTGTATTGGCGCTCAATTTGATTTAGAGACATTGGCTATAGTTTCAGAATTTTCTTCAATCGAAGCCGCAACAGCATTGTGGAAAGCCTTGCAAGAAGGCTTGATTTTACCCACCAGTCAGATTTACAAGTTTTTTCTGGGTACACAACACTCACAGGCAGAGGATACAGTTAATCCAAGCTATCGATTTTTACACGATCGCGTCCAACAAGCTGCCTATTCTCTGATTCCCGATGACCAAAAACAGGCAACTCATCTGTCGATTGGTCAACTCTTGCATGACAATATTTCTGAAACTGAGCTAGAAAAGCATATTTTTGAGATTGTCAACCACTGGAATCAGGCGATCGCCCTCGTCCTTGACTCGGCTAACAAAGATCGTCTTGCCCAACTCAACTCAATTGCTGGGCGCAAAGCCAAAGCCTCTAGTGCCTATGAACCTGCCCTCAAGTATTTCAACACAGGTCTAACGCTTCTGTCTGAGCAAACCTGGCAGACTCAACCCAACCTGACCCTGGCGTTGCATGAAGGTGCGGCAGAAGCAGCTTGTCTCTGCGGCAATTTTGCCGAAATGGAGCAGCGAGTCAGCGAGATTTTAGCTCAAAAACTCCATCCGCTCGATCGGGTCACAGCTTACGAAATTAAAATTGATACCTATACGACCCAGAATCGACCTCAAGAAGCGATCGCCATCGCTCACACTGCCCTGAAGCAATTCCACATTTACCTGCCAAAACAACCCACTGAAGCAGGGATTGCTACAGAACTAGAAGAAGTTGCTGACCTGCTGCACAACAAAACGACTCACGATCTGCTCAATTTGCCAGAAATGACAGAGGCAGAATCACTGGCAGCAATGCAGCTACTATCCAGCTTAATGCCAGTAGCTCACGTCTCTGCTCCCTTGCTGCTTCCCTTTGTGATTATAGCTTCGGTGAAACTATCGCTGCAAAAAGGAAATGCTGCCCTATCTGCTTATGCCTACAGTTGCTATGCCACCCTATTGAGCAGCATTGTAGAAGATGTTGATGCTGCTTATGCCTTTGCACAGCTAGGGTTGCAAATCGTTGAAAACTTGAATGCACGACGTATCCGGTCAAAAGTTAGTTTCGTCGTGGCAGCATTTATTGTGCATTGCAAATCTCACCTCCGTGAAAGTTTACCCCTTTTTAGAGAAGCGTTTCAGGTCGGGCTAGAGGTGGGCGATATTGTCCATGCTAGCTCCAGTGTGGCATGGTTCTATCAATCTGCTTATTTGAGCGGTCAACACTTAGGCACTCTGGTTTCAGAAGCAGATCCTTATATCACTGCACTGCTGAAGCTCAATATAGTTACTGCCTCAAACTATAGCTATCTTGCTTTAGCTGCGATCCAGAGACTACAAGGAACGCAAAGCCAGACCGAGTTGGATGCCCAGACCGCACAACTCTATACCACGCTGACAGCCGCAAACGATCTACTCGGGCTGCATTTCTACTGGGTTTATCATCTAACGGCGTTCTATCTGTTCAATGAAATCGCTCAGGCTGTGCAGGCAGCAGATGAAGCCCGTCAAACCCTGGCAGCAGGATTGGGTTTCTTCACAATCCCAACGTTTTACTTCTACGATTCGCTCACAGCACTCGCCGCTTATCCCGAAGCAACCGATAAAGCGGCGTTGCTCGATCGCATCTGGGCCAATCAGACCAAACTCTATCATCGGGCCCAGCACGCGCCTATGAACTTTCAGCACAAATATGATTTGGTGGCAGCCGAGCGCTGTCGAGTATTGGGCAATAAAACTGAGGCGATCGACCTGTACGATCGCGCCATCTCCCTCGCTAGAGCCAACGACTATATCCAGGAAGCAGCACTAGCCAATGAACTCGCCGCCAAATTCTACCTCGACTGGGGCAAAGAACGCATTGCTGGGGAATATGCGATCGAAGCCTACTACGGCTATGCCCACTGGGGAGCCAAAGCCAAAGTTGTTGACCTGGAAACTCGCTACCCGCAACTACTTAGACCTATATTAGAGCAAACCCGTTCGACTCTCTCCACTCACGAAACTCTGTTCACGTTGGGTGGTGTCACCTCCAGCAGTTCGGCCATATCCAGTAGTAATGTTTCTCTGGCTTTAGATTTAGCTACTATTCTCAAAGCTTCTCATACTATTTCCGCTGAAATCGAACTGGAAAATCTACTTTCATCGTTGATGACGATCGTCATCGAAAATGCGGGGGCTGATAAATGCGTGTTAATGCTCTTGCGAGACTCGCACCTGTTAATCAAAGGGTCAATTACCACAGGTTCAAAGCCAGTTGTCTTGCAGCGTATTCCCATTGAAGATAGCCAGGACATTCCCCACAGACTGATTTACAAAGTCTTGCATGACAAGCAAACTGCTGTGCTGGTGAATGCAAGTGCCGATCGCACCTTAGCCAATGACCCCTATATCATCCGTCAGCAGCCCAAAAGTATCTTGTGTAGCCCGATTTTGCATCAAGGTAAGTTGATGGGCATTTTATATCTAGAAAATAATTTAGCGACGGGAGCATTTACAAGCGATCGCGTCGAACTCCTCAACCTACTCTGCGCCCAAGCCGCCATTTCTCTAGAAAATGCCCAACTTTATGAACGTTCTCAGGAATATGCCCAACAGTTAGAGCGATCGCTTGATGATTTACAACAAGCCCAATTACAAATCATTCAAGGTGAAAAAATGTCCGCCTTGGGTAACTTAGTAGCTGGTGTCGCTCACGAAATTAATAACCCCGTTGGTTTCCTTGGTGGCAATATTCAACCTGCCCTAGATTACATCAATGATTTGTTTGAATTGATTGACTTATATCAACAAAAACAGCCAGAGGCTGATATTGAAGAGAAAATATACACCATCGATCTTGACTATATCCGGGAAGACCTCCCAAAATTAGTTGGTTCCATGCGAGAAGGGGTAAAACGAATTGCCGATATCAGCACGAGTTTGCGAACTTTCTCCCGCGCCGATACAGATCGTTCCATTCCCTGCAATATCCATGATGGGATTGATAGCACCATTATGATCCTGAAACATCGCCTCAAAGCTAATGAAAATCGCCCAGAAATACAAGTGGTTAAAGAGTATGGTAATTTACCTAAAATTGAATGTTATGCGGGACAGTTAAATCAGGTATTTATGAATTTATTGAGCAATGCTATTGATGCCTTAGAAGACTCAAATCAAGGGTACAAGTATGCAGAAATTCCCAATAAAATTACTGTTAAAACTGAGTTATCAGAGGATAAAAAACAGGCAATAATTCGGATTGCAGATAATGGAATTGGGATGAGTGAAGAGGTACAGGCGAAGATTTTTGAGCATTTATTTACTACCAAGGGAGTAGGGAAAGGTACGGGTTTGGGGTTAGCGATCGCGCGGCAAATTATTGAGGAAAAACACCAAGGTAGCATCAGCGTTCATTCGGAAAATGGTGTCGGCACAGAGTTTATTATTTCTATTCCTATCCAATAATAGCAATATTTTAGGATACCCGTTAGA
Source organism: Kamptonema sp. PCC 6506 (assembly GCF_000180455.1). NCBI lineage: Bacteria > Bacillati > Cyanobacteriota > Cyanophyceae > Oscillatoriales > Microcoleaceae > Kamptonema > Kamptonema sp. PCC 6506. The sequence continues at coordinate 36,719 of NZ_CACA01000330.1, read as the reverse complement.
GTACAAAGTTTTGGCCTGCTTACAAAGAGCGATTACCGAAGCTAATTGAACAATATTATCAATAATACAGTTACTTTAAGCAGGCGATCGCAGACAGTTCTTACTAACCCTTATTCACATTAAATTCACAATTTATACATATCCTTATAATTAAAAAAGTGATCTCGATCAATTGTCGTTAAAGAACATCAGAGTATTCTAGAAGTTGAGTTAGTAGTCGATCGGGGAGCCCATTTGTATAGACGACTAACAGTTTAAGTACGCAGAGAATTTCTGATCCAGCCACTCAAATAAAAATCACTATCCCAGCAAATCAGAGAAAATCACCATGAATCTAAGTGGATATCAACTTAACACGGAATTGTACAACGGCTCGAGGACGGTTGTTTATCGAGGGCAAAGGGAAGCAGATTCTTTACCAGTAGTAATTAAATTCTTGAAAAATCCCTATCCCAGCTTTAGCGAAGTGTTACAATTTCGCAATCAATATACGATCTCTAAAAATCTCCATTCACCCCTCATCGTTCCAATCTATACCCTAGAACCATATCAAAATAGTTATGCCTTGGTAATGGAAGACTTTGGGGGAATTTCTTTGCGGGATTATTTCCGTGTGGGAGAAAAGTTATCTGCTGACTCGCTGCCAGAATTTTTGCAGATAGCGATCGCCGTCGGCAATGCTTTAGATGTTCTTTATCAAAATCGCATTATCCATAAAGATATTAAACCCAGCAATATCTTAATCAATCCCATCACTAAACAAGTTAAATTAATTGATTTTAGCATTGCGTCATTACTACCGAGAGAAACCCAAACCCCGATCCATCCAAATGTCTTAGAAGGCACGCTGGCTTACATATCCCCAGAACAAACTGGGAGAATGAACCGAGGGATTGACTACCGGACAGATCTTTACTCGCTGGGTGTAACTTTCTTTGAATTACTCACAGGTGAGTTATCGTTTGCCTCTAATGATGCAATGAAATTAGTACATTGCCATCTTGCCAAATTTCCGCCATTGGTACATGAAATTAATCCGCAAATTCCCCCTGTCTTCTCAGAAATAGTCAGCAAGTTGATGGCAAAAAATGCGGAAGATAGATATCAGAGTGCATTAGGATTGAATTTTGATTTAGAAAAATGTTTAACTCAGTTAAAAGAAACTGGTGAAATTAGAAACTTTGAGATTGCGAGTAGGGATGTGTGCGATCGCTTCATCATTCCAGATCAACTTTATGGACGAGACACAGAAATTAAAACCCTCCTAGAAGCCTTTGATAGAGTCAGTCAAGGTGCAACAGAAATAATTCTGGTGGCTGGTTTTTCGGGAATTGGTAAAACCGCAGTTATCAACGAAGTCCATAAACCCATTGTTCGACAACAGGGTTATTTTATCAAAGGCAAATATGACCAATTTAATCGCAATATTCCCTTCAGTGCCTTTCTGCAAGCCTTCCGCGATTTAATGGGACAATTATTATCAGAATCAGACGAGCAATTACAAACATGGAAAACCAAAATTTTAGCAGCAGTGGGAGATAACGGACAAGTATTAATTAACGTAATTCCTGAATTAGAAAACATCATTGGCAAACAGCCACCAGCGACAGAATTATCAGGCAGTGCTGCACAAAATCGGTTTAATTTACTATTGCCCAAATTTGTACAAGTTTTCACCAGTAAAGAGCATCCATTAGTGATGTTTTTAGATGACTTGCAATGGTCAGATTCCGCTTCCTTGAACTTGCTGAAATTATTGATGCAAGATACAGAATATCTCTTAATATTAGGAACTTATCGGGATAATGAAGTTTCTCCCGTTCATCCCTTCATGTTAAAAGTAGATGAAATTGTCAAAACTGGGGCGACAGTGAAGACAATTACTTTGACACCACTGGGAAAATCTGAGGTGAATCAGTTAGTGGCAGATACGCTGAATTGCGAATTATCTATTGCCCAACCTTTAAGCAAATTAGTCTATCAAAAAGCCCAAGGAAATCCTTTCTTTGCGACGCAATTCCTCAAAGCTTTACACGATGACAAGTTAATAAGTTTTAATTGGGATATTCAGCATTGGCAGTGCGATCTTGCTCAAGTTAAAGCCTTAGCAATCACCGATGATGTGGTAGAGTTTATGGCATTGCGATTAGAGAAATTGTCGATAGAAACTCAGGAAATTCTGAAGTTAGCGGCTTGTATTGGGGCTGAATTTGATTTGAATACCTTGGTAATTGTGAGTGAAAAATCGGCAGAAAAGACGGCTACAGCTTTATGGAAAGCATTGCAAGAAGGGTTAATAATTCCGAAAACAAAAGTCTATAAATTCTTTACTCAATCGGATAGCGATCGAGTTTTCAAAGCTTCGGCAAATCCGACTTATCGATTTTTGCACGATCGAGTGCAGCAAGCCGCTTACTCTCTCATTCCTGAGACTTGGAGACAAGCAACTCACTTCCAAATTGGCAAACTTCTGCTTGCTAATGTTTCACCAGAAGAACAAGGCAGCAAAATTTTTGCCATCGTCAATCACTTAAATGAGGGCTTTGAACTTCATCAAAGTCACGAAGAACGTTCAGAACTTTTACACCTAAACTGTATTGCGGGGAGAAGGGCTAAAGAGTCTACTGCCTATGGGGTTGCTGTTAACTACTTTACGGTAGCTGAACATTTATTACCTCCAGATAGTTGGCAGCAATGCTATGAAAAGTCCTTAGACGTTTATTTCAATCTAGCAGAAGTGAAGTATTTGTCTGGAGATTTTCACTCTTCTCTAGCCATTATTAAAGCGATATCTAGCTTTGCGAGACGACAAATTGAAAGAGCTGAAGCGTTTAACCTTGCAATTCTGATGTTCACATTGCAAGGTCAGTATCTCCAAGCGCTTCACTATGGACAAAAGGCATTGTCTTGTTTGAATTTTGATTTATCAGAAATAGATTTACCAGAGAAACTAGAATCTTACCAACGTGAGATTCAATTGAAATTAGCGAATCGCCAGCCAGAGCAGCTAGTCGATGAACCAGAGGCTACCGATCCAGAGAAATGCCTAATTATCAAAATTCTGAATAATTTAATCGTACCCGTTTATGTTCTACAGAAGGGAGAGCTATACTTTTTCGTCGCGTTATCGATGGTTTCAGTATCTCTCAACTTTGGCGTGATAGCTGAATCAGGAAACGGATTTTCAGCCTATGGAATGTATCTGGGATATTATCAAAGTGACTATCAATCTGGCTATGAATATGGAGTACTTGCAGAAAGTTTAGCCAAACGATTCAGGCAAGCAGATAATCTATGCAAAGCTTGCTATATGCTTGGGAATAATCTTCTTTCCTGGGTACGTCCCTTGCGTTGCTCAATGCCTATTTTTGATGAAGGATTAGTGGCTGGGCTAGAGTCTGGAGAAATGGTTTACTCAGGTAATCTTTTGATGTACAAGCTGCTCAATTCATTTTATGCAGGAGACAGCGTATTAGAAGTTCAGCAAAATCTTCCTGAATATTTAGAGTTTTCTGCCAAGAAACTTAACTATCAACTTGCCGTGGATGTCATCTCTGGATTAAACATTTGGCTTGCTGAACTTACAGCTAGTCCTGCTGAGGATATTCCGACTGAGCAGCAGCATCTTGAGGCCTGTAGGATCAACAACAGCGACTATGCAATTTGTCACTATTTGCTCCTAAAAACTAAGATTTTATGTTTTTACGGGCGCTATGAGGAGGCAGTGGAATCATCTCGGGGGGCTGAATATCTCGTTGGTACAATTACGGGAAAATATCAGGTTGCAGCGATCAATTTCTATCAATCTATTGCTCTAGCAGAATACTGTCGAACTCATTCTCTAGGTTTAGACAATAATAGTTACATCCAAAAAGTTAAATCAAACCAAGTGCAACTGAGTCTATGGGTAGCTAGCTGTCCTGAAAACTTTGCTCATAAGTACGATCTCGTGAATGCAGTCTTAAGCGTTTTATCAGGACAGAAAACAGAAGCCATTGAACTGTTTGATCGCGCTATTTGCGGTGCTAAAGAAAACGACTATATCCAAGAAGAAGCCCTCGCCAACGAACTAGCCGCAAAATTTTACCTTGACTGGGGGAAACAGCGCATAGCCCAAGAATACATGATTGAAGCATATTATGGTTATGCCCGTTGGGATGCCAAAGCCAAAGTCGCTGATTTAGAAAAACGCTATCCCCAATTACTCGCCCCGATATTACAGCAAAGTTGTTCGCTCATTTCCAATAACGAAACTATCTTTCCTTTGGGGACTGTGACATCCACAAGTGCGGCTATATCCGGCAGTACCAGTTTCTCAGATACCCTAGATTTAAAAGCAATTCTCAAAGCTACCCAAACTCTCTCTGGGGAAATCGAAATGGAAAAACTGCTGGTATCATTGCTTTCTATTATTATTGAGAATGGAGGGGCTGATAAATGTGTCTTTATGCTGTTACGAGACGATCGTCTGCTGATCAAAGGGTTAATTACTGAAAGTTCGGAACCAGTGGTGTTACAACAGATACCTGTGGAAGAAAGTGAGGAAATTCCCCTGAAACTGATTTACAAAGTGCAGCATAACCAGCAAACGGTTGTCTTGATTAATGCTAGTAACGATCCGAGCTTCGCTAATGACCCCTATATTATCCGTCAACAGCCTTTGAGTATTTTGTGCAGCCCGATTTTGCATCAAGGTAAGTTACTGGGTATTTTATATCTAGAAAATAATTTAGCCAAGGGAGTATTTACAAGCGATCGCGTCGAGATCCTCAATCTACTTTGCGCTCAAGCTGCTATCTCCCTAGAAAATGCCCGACTCTATCAAAGTTCTCAGGAATCTGCCCAACAATTAAAGCGATCGCTTGATGATTGCGATCGCTTGATGAAAGTCAGTCGATTCAGCACCCCTTCCCCAAACAGGCGATAACGTGATTCCGAACGCTCGACAGTAGGTGCTAACAGACCAATCTCTTCATAATAGCGAATAGTTTTTACAGATATGCCGCTAATGGCCGCGACTTCGCCAATTTTGTGTAATTTTTCCGCAACAGATGTACCCATAATTTTAGTTGGTAATAAGGGGACTTAAACAAATTTTAAACCCAATTTTTCCACTGTTACAGTTTCATCATCGCTATGGCTTTTTTGAGAGGGGAAATCTCTTCAGCAAGATAGAAACTGAATTGATTTAATTGGTGCTAGGATTCCATCATCTTTTCCCTCATCCATCCTACCATATTGGCGATTAAATTTGGCTGCGAAGGTGAAAAGGTGGGTAAGGAAATTTCGGCTGCGTCGCACACTGCACAAATGAAGCCATCAAATTTACTTAAAGCCTTGAGGAAGGTATTGCTAAATGCTGTCGCGTTTTCGGTTCCTGTTTGAGGGAAAGTTTGCCAGTAGAGGGTCATTTGGTTAGGGTGGTGGAAGAATTATGCCATGCTTCATAGAAGGTGAGGTAAGGTAAGTTTTGGGCACAAAGCCAGACGACTTTGTAGTTTTCGCGGATACGAGAATCTGGGCAATCTTTTAAGCCTTGAATTACTAAAGGTAAAAAAATAGTTTGATTTGAGACTTGTTGACCTAATAATATTGATTCTAAGCAATCACGAGCTACCTCTTGAATTTTATTGTCTTGGTTTGTACGTAAAACTAAGTTTAAATGAGATAATATTTTAATAATTTGCAAGTCTAAATCTTTTTCTGTTATATCGCCTAAGCCAAGGATGTTAAGATCGTTTGGAAGCAGATCTATTACCCCATCTTTAAGTTGATTAATCACTGCCTCGGTTCTTTTTTGAATGTCAGTAGCATACGGGTATTGTGGGTGGTCAGTTGGGGCTATCTTTAAAAAAGCCTTAGCGATTAACCAGTTAGTAAGAAAAGAAGAACATAGCCTATCAATTTTTTCTATATGTTGAGCCATATTTTCTACGATAAAATTTATGCCATCAAAATTAATATCTAAACTCTCAAAAACAAGTTGACTAAGATAATCAATGGCAGTTCCAGTAGGATCTATATTCATCAAATCCATGATTTTTTGAATGGCTTTTAATCTGAGATTTCCTGTGGTAATTTTACCCAGACTACAAGAAGCTATTTCTACACAACAGTTATTTTCAGAGACATCATCTATTATGCAATCCAATGCCTGAATTGCATCACAATTACCAGTGCCGATTACTCCTAAAGTTTTGATCGCTTCATGTCGGATATGCCGATACTTACTTCTATCTAGTAATGGCAATATAAATTTCACCGCTTTATGGTAGTCTGCTTCCGTTAGTGCTTCCCTAGCTCCCTCTATAATACTAGAATGAAATTGATACAAGCCTAATTTTTCATAGAGATAACCAAAACTCCATTCTATAATCTGCTGTACAATCTCATCAGCAAAGCTACTGTTCCTAAATTCAGTAATTGCAGCAGCAGCTAGAAAATAAGCTCGATACCAATAAAATTTACCCTCAAATCCATCATCAAACTCTAACAACGCCTTAATAAACCCTTCCTTCTGCTCAAATAAAACATCATTCCGCCCCACCCACAACAACATCACCTCTTTCCACCGCCGCTCAAAAATCCGATAACTCCCCAACTTCGGATTATCCGGTACATGATGCAAGAAAAAGTGCCAATCCTCAATAGCCTTCGCCGCAAAATACTCCTGAAACGTGGGATGAAAAAAGGCATAAACCGCTTCATCCGTTTTCGCATCTCTATCAACCAAATTCAGCCACCCTAACTCCTCAGCTAACTTAAACTGAGACTCCCCCATAAGCTGAATTGCCCAACTTTCCCTTAACCGAAACCGGCTCTCACTTTCAATTCCTGCCTTTGCCAATTCTCCCAGCACTTGATTTAACTGCTGTCGCTGTGCCCTTGTTGTCGAGTGTTTCTCTTGTTTCCACTCATAAAAGTAGCGAATAAACCGCTCGTAGAGCATCGCCTGAGTTTCCGGCAACTCTTCATCAGGACTTAAATAAAACGTCTGGCACAACAACGCTAATCGCAGGGGATTTCTAACTAATTTATAAATGTTAGTGCGGTTGGATTCTTTTAATTTATTCAGTAATTTTTTTCCTTTGCTCAAACAGTTATCAGATGGGTATTTCTTGTGCGCTTCTGTAAACCAATCCCTAATAAACTTATCAACTTTCTCAGGCTTAAACTCCAACGTGCGATAGGTTTTAAATCCAGGTAGCGGATTATTAACACTAGCATCCCAAACATTCAGGCGACAAGTCAAAACCACCCGCGCCTCAGCCACCCATCCGACAAGTTCATCCCGAATTTTTGCTAACGCCTCAGCGGGAGAAGCAGCCGCCATTTCATCCACTGCATCTAACAGCAACCAGACTTTACCTGACCGAAATTGTTGCTCAAGGGAGGCGGCTAAATTCTCCTGTGTGGCTTCGATTTTGCCAGCTTGTTTCAGCCAAATTTTCAACAGATACCCGGCTAAAGTTTCACCTTGCAAACCACCCAAGGGAATGCAAATCGGCAACCCCAAATTATGCTTGTCAATCCAACTCGCAATCTTATCGAGCAGCGTAGTTTTACCCGCACCCGGTTCACCAATAATGGCAAGGCGTTGGTCATTTCCCCCTTGAATCACCTCTGTGAGAAACTGCTGATTCTCATATTCTTTAACAATAACTTGCGGATTAAGTTGATATACATCATCTTTTGGCACAGATTCATCGCGTCGCTGCTGTTGCTTGCGCTCCAATAACCCTAGTGGCACATAGACATTTAATTCACATCCTAATTCCGTTGCTTGGCGGCGGAGTCGCTGTTTTTTTTGCTGTTCGGTGAGGATGTCGCGGCAGATTTGCGACCAGTTAATTTCAAGTTTATCGGGGTCTGGTGGGTTACACTCCTTCGGATCGACGATTTCGTTGATGTTTAAATTTAAGGCGTTGCAGATGACTTGAGCATAAGCCCGATCAATCTTTTCACCCTGAAAAAATCGCCCTATTGTCTTGGCATTTATCCCAGTATTCTCAGCAATCTTCTCATAAGTCAACCTGCCCCGATCATCACCTGGATCATTTTGAGCTTGTTTAAGTTTAATGATGCCTTCTGTAGTTGGCTTGATGCTGCGAGATTTGCGCGGTTGATTCATAGCTGCTTGAGCAGGAGGTACAGAGAGGGTACTACTATGCCCTGACTTATATCCCTAGCTTACCTAACTCTAGCTTTAATTGTGAAGGACAGAACAGAAACTTAATTATCTTTCCAATCTGGGCTGGTGACAACCCTATACCAAAAACTAGAGTTGTCTCAAAGCTAATTCATACAAAGGTTTTGAGCCATGAACGACTCTCAAAGAAATCAAGCACGTTTACTCAGCGAAGCTATGTCAAACTTCGACACGGCTTTAGAACAAGAACCGCAAAGAATAATTGAATATCAACTGCAAACGAGCCAACCCCATACAGAAAACCTGCCGGTCTTTCCTGGCTTGCCCCTATCAGCTTCGATAATGTGGTTTCTGCTAGTTTTAGTGCATTTTATCGTTCTGTTGAGAAGCACTAAAAAATAGATTGCTAGAGAGATAGGAATGAAAATCAAATAATTACTGCATATAATAATATGTAGTTGCGCTTTAGTGAAGATAGCGCAACTACATACATGAGAGTCAATTATTTAATTTTCTTCATTCCCTAAGAAATGATCCCGCCATTTCTAGGCGTGAGAAGCAGTAGCAGTTTGAGCTTTTGGTTGCTGACCATCCGCTGAGAGGGATTCTCCTTCTATAAAAGAACGTAGCATCCAGGCCATTTGTTCGTGCTGTTCCATCAAACCAGTCAAGAAATCAGCAGTTCCTTGATCCTTAAATTCTTCTGAGCAACTATCAATATGCTTGCGAAGATTGCGGATAACTAACTCGTGATCGTCCACTAAACGCGCCACCATTTCTGTTGCTAAAGGCAAATCGCCAATATGTTCTTTAACCGAGGCATATTTCAGAAATCCTTCAGCAGTACCAATTGGATAACCGCCTAAAGTTCTCACTCGTTCCGCTAGTGCGTCAATATTGATAGTTAATGCTTGGTAGTGTTCTTCCCACAACTGGTGTAGCGAACGAAATTGAGGGCCGACGACATCCCAGTGATACTTTTTGGTTTTGATTAAGAGTAGATAAGCATCTGCAAGATCGTGATTCAATAATTCAACCACGCCACCACGCTGCTCTTCAGATAGACCGATGTTTAACTTACGCATAGAAACGGCTCCTTACATTCATTATTCTCACTATCATTGGAACAAATTTTATCTATAGATTACATCAACCAAGAGGATGATAGAATTTAGATAAAAATGGCACAATTGAGGGTAAAATATTCTAATTAGATATCTTTAGATAGATGCAAATGATGCGATATTTTGGGTTGTGCGATCGCGAGAGAGGTAAGCAGTGAAAATTTTTGTTCCAGGCCGCCTTTGTCTGTTTGGCGAGCACAGCGATTGGGCTGGAGGCTACCGCCACGTAAATCCTGCTTTAGAAAAAGGCTACACGCTAATTGCTAGTACAAATCAGGGAATTTATGCAGAAGTTAAGCCTAATTCTACCGAATTGATAATTAAGACTACATTAAATGATAGTACCAAGCTCGATGAAATTGCACTGTCTATGGATAGAGCTAGTCTGCTGGCAGAAGCAGAAAAAGGTGGCTTTTTCAGTTATGCGGCTGGCGTTGCTTACCAATTTCTGACTCACTATCGCGTCGAGGGACTGGAAATTGATAATTATTTAACAGATTTACCTATTAAAAAAGGCTTGTCTTCAAGTGCGGTAATTTGTGTTTTAGTAGCTCGTGCTTTTAACCGTTTATACGACTTGAAAATGACGGTGAGAGGAGAAATGGAGATGGCCTATCAAGGCGAGATTTTAACTCCTTCTCGTTGCGGGCGTATGGATCAAGGTTGTGCTTACGGAAATCGACCAATTTTGATGATTTTTGACGGTACACGGATGGAGGTAAATGAGGTAAAAGTTCCCAAAGATTTGTTTTTTGTAATTGTAGATTTGGCTGCTAGTAAAAACACTCAAGAAATCTTAGGTAGTTTAAATAATTGCTATCCATTGGCTGTGAATCAGGTACAGAAAGATGTGCAGGAATATCTCGGTTCTATTAGTTCTAAAATCACTCTAGATGCAGTTGCGGCTTTGCAAGATGGAGAGGCAGAAAAAATAGGTGAATTGATGAAAATTTCCCAGAGTGAATTTGACAGATGTTTAATTCCTGCTTGTCCTCAGCAATTAACGGCTCCCGTACTTCATGAACTTCTAAATTATTCAGCTATTCAGCCTTATATTTTAGGCGGTAAAGGTGTCGGTTCGCAGGGAGATGGTACTGCACAGTTTATTGTTAAAAATGAAGAGAGTCAACAGCGGGTTATTGATATAATTGAGCGAGATTTCCCTCAGATGCAATGTTTAAAGCTCACAATTCCTTCTCAGTCTAGAGTTCGTAAAGCAGTAATTCCAGCGGCTGGGTTTGGTACGCGAATGTTTCCGTGTACTAAGGTTGTAAAGAAGGAATTATTTCCCATTATAGACCGGGATGGTCGCGCTAAACCTGTAATTTTGGCAATTGTTGAAGAAGCAATTAGTGCGGGAATTGAAGAGGTAGGAATTGTCGTACAACCAGGCGATCGCGAAATTTTTGAAGATTTATTTAAAAAGCCACCCAAGCCAGAACTTTTACAAAAATTGTCTCCACAAAATCAGGAATATAGCAAATATCTAGAAGATTTAGGAGAAAGAATTACGATTCTTACCCAAGACAGTCAAGATGGCTTTGGACACGCTGTGTTTTGTGCTAAAGAATGGGTAAATGACGAACCATTTTTACTGCTTTTGGGCGATCACATTTATGCGTCTGAAAGCGAAAGTTGTGCGCGTCAGCTATTAGATATTTACTCCCAGGTACAGCAGAGTGTTGTTGGTTTAAGAATTACGCCATCGGAGATGATTCATCATTACGGTTGTGCTACTGGAGTTTGGCAAAAAGAGGGTTCTATTTTGTCTGTTACTCAATTCTATGAAAAGCCGAAAATAGAGTACGCTCAGCAATACCTTCATATAAAAGGTATGGCAGATGAGCTGTTTTTGTCAATCTTTGGTATGTATGTACTTCAGCCTAAAATTTTTGATTATTTGGCAGCTCACATTAACCAAAATTTCCGGGAAGGAGGGGAATTTCAATTAACGTCTTGCCTGGAAAAATTGCGGCAGGAAGAGGGGATCGCAGGTTATATTGTGAAAGGCAAGTGTTTCGATACGGGATTGCCCGATGTTTATCGACAGACATTAATTGATTTTCCTAACTCTGGTCAGTAGCTATGTTTAATAGCAGTAGCTCTCGCGCTTCTTGCTTGACTCTACCTTCAATTACCTCTGCTTGTAAAGTAATAAAAGCCTCGAAGTCTTCTAATCCGTACTTTGTCATCTGCAAAAGGTGACGCAAATTTTCTTCAGCTTCTAGGGTCAAATAGCCCGTTGCTAAAGCGTTTTGAACAATTTTACTAATTAAATTCACAGTAGTTGCCCCTAGAAATTACACATTCTTACGCAAGACTAAGCCTCCTTAAACTTTGTTTCACAATTCTGGGGAAATCTAGGTTGTTTCTATCTTAAGAAATAGATGTAATGGCTCAGACTCGTACTAAAGTTAGATAAACAGAACTTACGCACCCAACCAAAGAAACCGGGTTTTTTGACTAAAATACTTCGCCCTTATCCACAGATCCTCTCAAAAACCCGGTTTCTGGAGCCTGATTTGTCTGAGATTATTGCTAGTTACTAATGGCTGATATTGCTTTTCCCTTCTTCCCTAGCCCCTAGCCCCTAGCCCCTAGCCCCTAGCTATAGTTGCTAGTAAAATTATGAAACGGGGACAAATAAGACAGATTCCAGACGCTCTAAAGTGCCTTGCAAATCATCATTAATTACTTGGAAATCAAACTCGCCAGCCGCATCTATTTCTTCTTTAGCGCGTTGGAGACGACGGGCGATCGCATCCTCTGAATCTTGACCCCGACTCCGCAAGCGCCTCTCTAACTCATCCCAGGAAGGCGGTAAAATAAAAATCCGCAACGCCTCTGGGAAAGTATCTCTAATTTGTCTCGCCCCTTCTAACTCAATTTCTAAGACTACCAATTTTCCCTCTTGAATCCCCTGCTTTACAGACTCGATCGGTGTTCCATACAAATTGCCTGCAAATTCAGCCCACTCCAGTAATTCCCCAGCCTCTACCATTTGTAGAAACTTGCTGCGGCTGACAAAATAGTAGTGTTTCCCCTCAATTTCCCCTTCACGCGGAGAGCGAGTCGTCACCGATACGGATAAATACAGTTGAGAGTGGCGTTGGAGGAGCGATCGCACTAAAGTCCCCTTTCCCACCCCGCTAGGCCCTGTCAACACAATCAATCTACCATTCGTCATTGCTTAATCATCCTTGCCTTGACCATCTTTGTGGAGTACGAATCTGTGAGCAACTGTTTCCGGCTGAATTGCGGACAAAATTACATGACTGGAATCTGTAATAATTACCGCTCTAGTACGCCTACCGTAAGTAGCATCAATCAGTTGTCCCCGTTCGCGCGCATCACTAATGATACGCTTGATTGGCGCAGACTCAGGGCTGACAATTGCAATCACTCGGTTTGCAGACACAATATTGCCAAAACCGATATTAATTAGCTGAATATCCATGCAAAACTAAGGCGCTAGTGTGTAAGAAGCTGTAATTTCTTAATTTTAATGATATCTACAAAAATTTTGAGTTACAAGCCGGAAACTGACAAAAACTGACTTTTTTAGTTTTTGTCAGTTTTCGGCATTTTTTAGCATAATTTATGAATTTTTAAGGGCGAAATTTTTAATTTTTAATTTTTAATTTTTAATTCTGCAAGTGCTTTTTGGCTTTTTTGCTCGAAATAGTCTTAAAATGTAACTTGTGCTTGCCAGTAGGGAACTGCAACACCTGTAATTTAACGACTAAAAAGGGTGCTGCTCGTGCAACCAGTTGACTTTACCACTTTAATGGCTGCTTGTTGCGAACTGCGCTCAGACTGGCTGCCGGCGCGTCTGGAACAAGTATATCAGCGCGATCGCCACACTGTAGCTTTAGCACTGCGAACTATAAATCGGCGCGGCTGGCTGGATATTTCCTGGCATCCTCAAGGTGCTCGCCTCTGCATTGGTTCACCACCGCCTCGCACGCCCGATACTTTCACCTTTAGCCAACAACTGCGGCATCAACTAGGAAGTTTAGCACTGGTGGCGATCGCACAAGTCGCCCCTTGGGAAAGAGTCATCGACCTGCAATTTGCCCGCAGACCCGGAGAACCCGCCCTCTGGCATCTCTACGTCGAGATCATGTCTAAATATAGCAACGTTATCCTCACTACTCAAGACAACCTGATCGTCACCTGCGCCCACCAAGTCAGCGCCCAACAGTCCAGCGTCCGCCCCATCCAAACAGGTCAACCTTACGAACTTCCGCCCTCCCTCACCGATGCTGTACCCAGTTTAAGCGAACCTATAGAGCGATGGCAACAACGCATCAGCCTAGTTCCCGGACAATTGCGGCGGAACTTACTTAAAAATTATCGCGGATTAAGTTCAGCATTGGTCATGTCTGCGATCGCAGCCGCCGGTTTAGACCCCGACCAATCTACCTTAAATCTCAGTCCTGAAGATTGGCAACAATTATACAATTGTTGGCAACAATGGCTCCAAGCCTTAGAAAAATCCAACTTTCAGCCTAGTTTTACGCCCCAAGGCTACACTGTCATCGACTGGAATAGTCGGCAATCTCTGAATGGGAAATCGGCTGTTGAATCTGTACAAAAATTACTCAATACCTACTACACAACAGAGTTAAATCAACAAGTATTCGCGCAACTGAGCCATCAATTAAAACAGAAACTCAGCAGCCTCTTAGCCAAATTACGCCTCAAAGCTAATACCTTTAAAGAACGTTTACAACAATCTGCTCGTGCTGATGCTGACAAATTGCAAGCAGATTTATTAATGGCCAACCTGCACGAATGGCAACCGGGGATGAAAACTATTACCCTCCCCGACTTTGAAACTGGGGAACCAGCTACCATTCCTCTTGACCCCGAAAAAAACGCCGTCCAAAACGCCCAAGCCCTTTATAAACGTCACCAAAAGCTTAAACGCGCTCGTATAGCAGTAGAACCCCTGTTAGCAGCCGTACAGGAAGAAATAGATTATTTAGAGCAAGTAGAAGCCGCTCTTTCACATTTAGAAAGCTACCATAACTCCGAAGATTTGCAGACTTTAGAAGAAATTCGCGACGAGTTAATTCAGCAGAAATATCTCGAAGATCCCGGTAATCGCTTGCGGGCGGGACAAGAAGCCCGCGCCGCTAAGGAACAAGGGCCCGATTTCTATCGCTATAAAACGCCCAGTGGTTTTGAATTATTAATTGGTCGCAATAATCGCCAGAATGATTTATTAACTTTCCGCATTGCTGGAGATTATGACCTGTGGTTTCATACCCAAGAGATTCCAGGGAGTCACGGATTGCTGCGCCTAGAACCGGGTACTGCGGCTGAGGAAGCCGATTTGCAATTTGCAGCTAATTTGGCCGCTTACTACAGTCGCGCGCGTCAGAGCGAACAAGTACCAGTGGTTTATACTGAACCGAAGTATGTTTATAAGCCCAAGGGTGCCAAACCTGGGATGGTAGTTTATAAGCAAGAGCGAATTATTTGGGGTCGTCCGCAGCAAGCCTTGGCTAAGGCTGCACTTAGGGTTTGATGGCTTTGGCTGTCAATTAAACCGAACACAGGCTTAACAATTTGTTATATATATGCAATTTTTTTGTTAAACTATTACTTGAGAGGGAAGACAAAGGTCTTCATAACCCCCTGCAAGCTTGGGAAGGCGCAGTTTGGGTTTCCTCCTTCTGAGAACACAACGGATTTAAATATTTTTGCAGACCAGCTTGTATTTAAGCTGGTTGTTCTGTTTCAGGAAATAGAAGAAGGGGCTAGGGGCTAGGGGCTAGGGACTAGGGAAAGAGGGGGAGCGGGGGAGCAGGGGAGGATGGGGGAGATGGGGAAGATGGGGAAGATGGGGAAGATGGGCAATTAGCAATTAGCAATTACCAATTACCAATTACCAATTACCAATTACCAATTACCAATTACCAACTCAGATAAAACCGTGCTTTCTGTATTTGCTAATTCTTCCAATGTTAAACGAGTTAAGGCGATTAAAAACTTCCCTTGATTGACAACACTTGATAACTCCTCTAGATGATTTGTGTGAAATTTTTCTAAATTCTCGGCCGCATCTTTGACTAAAGCGTGCAATACTTGAAAAGCTCCCATAGACAAAGGCGGTTCACCGCGATAGTTTTCCATCCGGCCACCTTGTCGATATTCTGGATAAGCTTCTAATCCTAAAAACTGCAAAAACCAATCAGCCCGATATTTACCATTATTAGCAGCAATAATACCTCGATAATCTGCAATTAACTCATCCATTAAATTATTCCGCATTGAACCTAAAAGTCGGCGCGTAAAATAGTGAGTACATTCATGTTCCAAACGAATCGTAAGAGAGATAGGCAACCACTCTGATTCACTCATTCCCATATCTGAGGCTGCCAATCCACTATAACCCCCTGGACTCAAAACAATAAACCGATCTTGATAGCGATCTTTTTGGGGAATTAACTTCTTGAACTCAGCTTGCCATGCTGCCTCTGTTATCATTTGCATTTGTTGAGATTCCCACTGGGTGCGATAAGTACGAACGCGATCCCAATTGTTGTATCCTGCTACCATCACAGCACCCATTGAGTTAGGAATAGGTTGAGGTTCATTGCGATGGATAAGTGCTTGCACCAAGCTGACAAAATCTTCGCGGCATCCCGCAATTAAAATCGGAATTTTGCCCGCCAAACTTTCATGGAGAATCAACTTTAATGTTTCTGGCTGTTGTAAGACTAACCCTGTTGCTTCCGCCATCGCCACTGTAGAATAACCCTTCCGAGTTGCTAACCGATAATTTTCTATTTCACTGATACCAGCGAGTATGGGAAATTGTAACTGTACGAGTTTCGATCGTAAAGTGGTAAATACCCCCTCCTGCTCTGCTTCAGTTAGGTAAGTTTCCCACGCTGTCAGATATGATTCAGGTAAAAGGGGAAAGGTAGGCAAAGAGTCAAATTCAAGCGGTGCGAACACATTGTCATTGTAGGCGAGTAATTCCTCTATTTCTAAGGGAGTTGCGCCATAACGGGTGAGGATGTCGGTGCGAAGGGATAGAGACATTTTCCCAAGATTTGCAATTGCTAAAACTCAATTTGCCAGTGAGTATAACATAGAAAGAGTCATCAGTTTTATTCTGTTCTCACTGGCGTTATTTAAGAAATCATTTAATTTGGCTAAGTTTCTTTAAGCGACGGCTTCTAGTTCATCTTCACTGAATTCTCCCTCTTCAAATACTATTTGGCTCCGCGCGATCGCCACTACCAGCATTTCTGCAACTTGCTCTTGAGTGAAGGTGGTATCTACTTCACTTTTTGCCAGTTCTAAGACTTTTTCGCTCTTGCTATCCATACTCTACGCGCTCCTATGACTGCAACTTAGAATAGCTTGATTAAGCAATCCCTAGATTACAACTTGACCCGAAGTTTGATTACAGTTTTGTAATTTTTACGTAGTCATTAGCTCTAGAAGAGCGATCGGTACAGTAGTGGATCGCCAATAGCTCAGCTTCTGGTGGACTTTGATTTTAGATCGACTCTTGACTTTTGATTTGAAATATGATAATTCCTGAATTACTTAGAAATAAAAGTTTTGTGACACTCTTCATCTAAACTTGGCGCTGATGAGGGTAGGATGAGAGCCAATAGACTAACATTGAGACAGCATTCCTAAAATTGGATAGACAAGAAGATGGGAATCAACAACGATATAACAACAGCTCAAGCCTCACAAAAAGTTGTCAAAGGAAATGACCCTCTGGTTTTAGATAATTCTAATATCGTCTGGCTAATTCAGTCGGGAACGCTAGCGATATTTGCTGTAACAGTTGTTGATAAAGTTCCCACCGGAGCCCGTCGCTACTTATTTAGTGTCTGTGCTGGTAATGCCCTATTTGGAGTGGTAAAAGCTGGGGAAACGCCCTATCAAATTATAGCAGTTGCCGTTGAAGAAGCGACATTAATTGAGTCAAGCATGACTGAGATAATTCAACTTGCAGAGTCTCAAGTTGATGACGAACGAGAAACTTGCCGACAGATCCTAGAGACTTGGAATAGTCACCTGACCTCTGTATTTACAGGCACTAATATTCCCTTCAAACCGATCGACACGCTCAAAGATCGAGTCCAGATTACTCCTTTTCTCTCTCAACTCCACAGTGACTTTCTTTACCACTTAGAGCAACTAGAGAACCAAGAAATTAATGCTAAATTTGCCATATTTCAAGAGCGTCAACGCCTCAACCAACAAAGTACCCAAGGTGCAATTACTAAGTTAGTATCAATTCTCAAACCCAAAACCGTAGAATTTTTTCAGGAAGGAACCCCCTTATTAATCGCTGCTGGGGCAGTTGGTCGAGCTATGGGCATAGAAATTCGTCCTCCCGCCCGTTCAGAAAATTTAGAGCGCCTCAAAAACCCCTTAGAAGCTATTGCTCGTGCTTCCCGAATTCGTTATCGGCGAGTGCTACTTGAAGACCGCTGGTGGCGGCAAGACTGCGGGGCTATTTTAGGCTATATGGAGGCCGATAAACGACCGGTTGCCTTATTGCCGGTACCAGGAGGCAAATATGAGGTTTTCGATCCAACTCAACAGCAACGTCTACCTTTAACCTCAGAAATTCTTGAGGAACTAGATCCCGTTGCCTATACTTTTTATCGACCCTTTCCAGAACAAACTCTTAACTCTTTAGAAATTATCAAGTTTGCCACCAAGGGTCTGCAACGAGATATCGCAATTCTCATTCTTGCTGGAGTGATTGCCACTCTGTTAGGAATGGTTATTCCCCAAGCTACTGCCATTCTAGTTGATAACGCAATTCCTGATGCCGATCGCGGGCTACTATGGCAAATTGGACTGGCTTTGCTAGCCACCAGTTTTGGCAAAACTATATTTGAGTTAGCGGAAGGATTTGTCACTTTAAGAACTCAAAGTCTTTCTAATTCAGCCTTGCAAACCGCTTTTTGGGATCGGTTACTGAAACTACGAGTTTCTTTTTTCCGCCAATATTCAACCGGGGACTTGCAATCGCGAGTTTCAGCTATTACCCAAATTCGGCAAATTCTCACCGGTACTGTCTTGGGAACTCTGTTTCATAGTTTCTTCTCTCTGTTAAATTTGGGATTACTATTTGTTTACAGTAGCAGTTTAGCTTTCATAGCTGTGGGAGTTGGTGTCCTCAGTGTGATGGTGACATTAATCTCAGGACTGCTCACTCAGCGAACAATGCGTCCTTTGCAAGAATTAGAAGGGGAAATTTTTGGATTAACGGTGGAGTTAATCGGAGGTGTTTCTAAACTTAGAGTAGCAGGAGCCGAGAACCGTGCCTTTGCTTACTGGACGAGAAAATACACAGAGCAACTTCAGTTAATGTTGAGTACAGAAGTGCTTGAGGATATAGTCGCGATCTTCAATACAGTTTTACCAACTTTAAGTTCGATGCTCCTCTATTTCTTAGCAGTTAATTTGATTGTACAAGGAAAAGGTACGCTTTCTACTGGTACATTTCTGGCATTTAATAGCGCTTTTGCGATTTTTATTACGGGGACTACTAGCCTTAGTAATACGATTATTAAGATATTGGAAATAACGGTGCTGTGGGAACGGGCAAAACCGATTTTAGAAGCAGAACCGGAAATCGATCTGAATAAAACAGATCCCGGTAGGCTAAATGGAGGGGTGAAATTAGACCGGGTGACATTCCGCTACCGCCCGGATGGTATGCTCACACTCGATCAGGTGACAGTTGAAGCTAAAGCTGGAGAATTTATTGCCCTTGTTGGCCCGTCAGGTAGCGGAAAATCTACGATTATTCGGTTACTTTTAGGATTTGAAACGCCGGAAGATGGAACAATTTATTATGACGGTCAAGATTTAGATGGTCTAGATATTTCTGCAATTCGCCGTCAGTTAGGAGTGGTGTTACAAAACGGTCGGATTAATAGTGCATCTATGTTTGAAAATATTTCTGGCGGTGCATTAGTGACTATGGATGAAGCTTGGACAGCGGCAAAAATGGCTGGGTTAGGAGAGGATATTGAAAATATGCCGATGGGAATGCACACTGTGATTTCTGAAGGCGGTACTAATTTATCAGGGGGACAGCGACAACGTTTGTTAATTGCTCGTTCGTTGGTACTGAAACCCAAAATTTTGATTTTTGATGAGGCAACTAGCGCTTTGGATAATAGGACACAAGCAATTGTTAGTGCTAGTTTGGAACAGTTAGATGTAACGCGAATTGTGGTAGCTCATCGCTTGACTACTATTCGTAATGCAGATTGCATTTATGTGATTGAGGCTGGTCAAGTGGTACAAAGTGGTAAGTTTGAGGAGTTGATAGAAAAACCGGGATTATTTGCTCAATTGATGGCTCGGCAAATGGCTTAATGTTATGTATTGTTAACAGTTAATCGTTAACAGTTAACCGTTAACAGTTAACCGTTAACAATGTCTAAACAAATGCCCCTAAAAGTTTGAGTGTTGCTAACTGTGCTTCTGTTAAATGTGTAGATTCCCTCAAACACATTCCTTCATAAAGCCTTTTACTTCTAAGAGTTTCTAAGCATTCGCCGGTGCTGACTTTCCACAATTTAATGGTTTCGTCTTGACCGGCACTGGCTAAAATGTCACCATTCGGACTAAATGCGATCGCCCAAACCCAGTTTGTATGTGCCGATAGAGTTTGCCAACACTCACCGCTGTCAATTTCCCAAAATTTTACGGTTTGATCGCAACTTCCACTCGCTAAGAATTTGCCATCGGGACTAAAGGCGACTGTTTGCACCCAACTCACATGATCCCAAAAGGTTTGCAGGCATTGACCTGTATCAATATCCCAGAGTTTAATAGTTTGGTCGCAACTGCCACTAGCTAATAGTCTTCCATCGGGACTAAAGGCGACTGCTTGCACCCAACTGCTATGTCCTTCAAAGGTTCTTAAACATCTTCCTGTGTGGACGCACCATAATTTTACGGTTTTGTCTTCGCTGGCGCTGGCAACGATCGCACCATTAGGACTAAAGGCGACTGACCACAACCAACCTGCGTGCGATCGCCAGGTGGCGCAACAGTTGCCAGAACGAAGGTTCCATAATTTTACGGTATTGTCACCACCACCACTAGCTAACATTTTCCCATCGGGGCTAAATGCTATAGACCGAATCCAGCGCGGGTTTCCTAGTAAGGTTTTCAGGCAAGTGCCGCTGCTAGCATCCCATAATTTAATCGTGTAGTCGCTGCTGGCACTAGCTAAGGTTGTGCCATCGGGACTAAAGGCGACGGAACAAACCCAACCTGCATGGCCTAGTAAGGTAATGGGACTGCAAGGGCCAGAGGAGTTAAGGTTAGTTTTCCAAAGCTTGACTGTACCATCTTCGCTGCCGCTGGCTAGGGTTTTGCCATCGGGACTGAAGGCGACGGATTGAAACCAACTGGCGTAACCTTGCCAAATGCTGTTGCAGTTACCCGTACTCACTTCCCAAAACCTGACGGTGCGGTCTTCGCCACCGCTGACTAGGGTGTTGCCATCGGGACTAAAGACGACGGCGCAGAGGCGACTGCTATGGCCGTGTAGTGTTTTCAGGCAGCGCTTTGCTGTTAAGTCCCAGATTTTGACGGTGCGATCGCCACTACCACTGGCAAGTAGTTTACCATCGGGGCTAAAAGCGAGGGAACGCAAACGTTGGGAGTGTCCGGGGAGTGATGCTAATAGGGTTCCTGTGCTAGTTTCCCATAGTTTGACGGTGCGATCGCCTCCGCCGCTGGCTAAGGTTTTGCCGTCTGGACTGAAGGCGAGGGTGCGAACCCAACTGCTAGAATCCTGCCATGTCTGCAAGCATTTCCCTGTGAGAACGTCCCAGAGTTTGATGGTACGATCTTCGCTACCACTGGCGAGGGTTCTGCCGTTGGGACTAAAAGTTACTGACCAGACGTAACTGGTATGACCTGCGTAAATTTGTTGACACCAACCGCTTTGAATGTCCCACAATCGGACTGTGCGATCGCTGCTGCTGCTGGCTACGGTTTGACTGTCAGGACTGAAGGCCACCGTCCGTACTCGTTGATTGTGTCCTGAGAGGGTTTTCAGGCAGTTTCCGGTGCCTACGTCCCAAATTTTGACGGTGCGATCGCTACTCCCGCTACACAGTAAGCTACCATTTGGGCTGAAGGCAATTGAATTTACCCAACCTGCGTGTCCTTCGTAAATTCTTAACAGCGTACCGTCGTCTGCTAACCACAAGCAAATTTCTCCATTAGCGTCTCCGGTTGCTAATAGCGTGCCATCGGGACTAAAGGCAAGTGCTAAAACATTGGTTAGCTGTTTGGCAAACACGGATTTAGCTAAATCTGCACCTTTAAAATTGACATCATGTAGGTTTGTGCCTTGCAAATAAGCTTGCCAAACTGTGAGATGAGAAAAATCATAGCCGCTGACATCGATCTGCATTTGACATAGAATATTCAGCAGATTTCCGGCTGCATACCCAGGCGATTGAGATGGCTGCATTTGCAGCTCATGTATCAATTGTTTAAAGTGATTTGCAATCCTAGCTTTGGTTTTGAATGCTGTTAATAACCTTTCGAGGATGGGATTGAGAATAAACTTGATTTGGGTTTGTCGGATATAGTCTTTTGCCTGAGCTTTGAGCAGAGCATGACTGTTTAAAATCGCAAAGTTTCCCGTTTCAATCTCTTCGCAAACTTGCTTGACTAAAGAGCCGATCGCATATTCCCTCACTACGGGCTGCAAGACAAACTGACTGCCGGTTTGTTCGATCAGCGAACGTTGCACTAAAGACTTTAAAGTTTCAACTAACCGAGGTTTGGAAACCAGGGGATAAATATCAGAATATAATTCCTCTGCTGATACTGGTTCTAAATTAATAGCTATCCAGTAAAATAAAGCTTTGCCTAAGTCGGTTAAACGATTAAACTGTTCTTCTAAGAGAGTACGTATTTCATCAATCACCAATAGGTTATGTTGAGTAAACTCTGAAATATTACCTTCAAATAATTCTCGAATCGTCGAGGCAATAATCTTTAAGGCAAGGGGATGACCAGCATACTGTTCAACTAAAGCAAACCCCTCTTGTTCTGATGTCCAGTAACAACCTTTGAGGCGTAATAGTTGCAAACCTGCGGAGGTAGATAAACCTTGCAGTCGCAAGCAGCGAATTGGTAAAGTTTCCCCCTGCATTATCGAAATTTCTTTCGGTTTTTCACGAGTGGTTAGTAGCAAGCAGCTATGGTGACGACCCTCTCCTAAACACTTAAAAAATTCACCGTAATCTTCATAACCTTCTTGGTAATAACCCGTGTAAACACCACCCTGTAGAATCGTTTCGACATTATCTAAAATCAACAAGCAACGATGGTTGCGGAAAAAATCGATGGCGCAAGAGATTTTTTCATGGACTGTTGCAGCTAAATCGATTTCTTGACTATTAGCAATTGATTGCAGAATGCTCGTTAAAATTTGTTGTAGGGGTGGAGCATTTCGCAGCGATCGCCAAATCACGTATTGAAAACAATCTTGGATTTGTTCAGCTAATTTCACGCTGAGATAGGTTTTGCCAATGCCTCCTAAACCAACGATCGCGACTAAACGACAGCGATCGCCTACAATCCATTGTTTAAGTTGAGCTATTTCCTCGTAGCGATCGTAAAACGTGGAAACATCAGGCGCAATCCCCCAATCTTGATAACTCTGGAGTTGTGCGGGTGGCAAATTGTCGTCAGGCGGTACAACCGGGGAGCTCAATAAATCTTGAGTTGGGTAGCTTGTGGGCGGGGCTAAAACTGCTAGCGATGAAGTGGAAGGATCTTGCTGCACAACGCTGACAGGATAGTTATCCGAGTTTTCTGGTAAAGATAGGTTCCTCTTCTCTCCCACCGCAGACCATTTTCGCTCTAGCGCTGCTCGAAAGTTCGCCTTGCTTACCTTTTCGCCACAAGCATCGGAGAGCGATCGCCACAGTTTCGGGCCTGCATCTTGCTTGAGATAGCTAGCTGAATAGCCGTGAGTTTGGGCAACTTCGTCATAGCGCAAACTTGGCCTCGTCCAAAATTCCTCTAATAAAAGTCTTTGCAAGTCGCTCAAGTGCCTGGCCGTTTTAGCCACCACCAAATTATCTGCCAATTCTAGTGCCTGACTGACGTTCATGGTTTAAAACTTAGGCTTTTTGCTAACAAAAGTGTACCTGACCTGAATTTATCAGAGTTTTTCTGACCAAAGTTAAGAAAATAATTAAATTTTGTTTCTAACTCCTGAGTTTTACTGAACTTTTCTATATTGACGGTACTGGGAAGGACTGGTTATTCTGATAAAAGATTCGAGCAAGAATCAAACGTCAAGCGAACATCGCAAAGACACCTCTTAAACCCATTCATTTAAAACAGGAAAAACATCATGTCTACTCGCAAAGAAGCCGAAGAACAACTCGCCATCAAAGCTCTTAAAGATCCCAGCTTCCGCGAAAAACTCAAAGCCAATCCTAAAGCAGTGATTTCTTCAGAGTTTAACACTCAAGTGCCAGACGATCTGACAATTGAAGTAGTAGAAGAAACAGCTACTAAGATGTACTTAGTTCTACCTGCTCCTGAAGCTGTTGAAGAAGAATTATCTGAAGAACAATTAGAAGCTGTCGCTGGTGGCGGTTGCTGGATTGCTGGTAGCCGTGGCTGCGGTTTTGTAACTCGCACTTAATGCGATTTAGACAGCAGTTTCTGGAGCTAGTCTAAGAAGAGGAAGCTAAGCACTTGAATAAGTTTTGCTTCCTCTTTTTTATCCAAATTAGCAATTAGCAATTAGCAATTAGCAATAGGACTTAGAAAAAATGCAAGTTTGTAAAAAAGATTTAATTAAAATTGTTGAAAAAGCTAGCACGATCGACGAACGCCTTAACTCTAATTTTGCCTTCGATTCAGCTAGCGAGAGCCCAGACATTATTAATGCCCGAATCAAACAGTGGTGTCAAGTTGTAGCTGAAGGAGATTTCGCAAAATTCCAGCAACACCTGAGCCAGATGGGTTTAGATTTAAACTCAGCCCGCAACGCTGTTAGTAACGTTCGCTTTCAGGGCGATCGCTTACCAGCATGGGCTCAAACCCTAGAAGAGAGCTTACAAGCCAGAACTGCGATCGCCAAAGACAATTTAGCATTTCTCAATCCCCTGCGCCCTTTACCCTTTGAAGAAATTTGGCTGTCTTCAGTTTACATCGCCAGAGAAAAACTAATCGCGAACACCGGAAATAGCTACTCACTGCTAACCGCAGCCGCCCACGCCAACTTAGAACGCAGCCTGCTAGAATTGTTAGCAAATTTGGGCTCGCGGGCATTATTTCAGAAATTTAAAATCTTTCAACAGCAAAAACAACCTGCCTTAGTTAGCTCCTGGCCATTAACTGTCACCTATACTAACAAACAATACAAGCAATTTATCGAAGACTTGCTGAACGGAGAATTAATAACATTTTTCCAAGAGTATTCCGTATTGGCACGTCTAGCCGGGACGCTGGTAAACTTATGGGTAGAAACAACAACTGAATTCCTGCAAAGATTAGCTTCAGATTGGAGTGAAATTCAGCAAACTTTCCAACCGGAAACAGAGCTGGGTCAAGTTACAGTTATTCAACCCAACCTTTCCGATCGCCACCGTCAAGGGCGTTCCGCGATCGCAATTCTATTTAGCTCAGGCTTAGAACTGGTTTACAAACCCAAAAGCCTTGGTACAGAAAAAGCTTACAGCCAGTTACTCACTTGGTTAAATAACAGAGATATTCCCTTAACCTTTAAACCGCAAAAAATCATCGATCGCTCAACCTATGGCTGGGCAGAATTTATCGAACATCTACCTTGTCAAAACCAAGCACAAGCTAGTCGCTACTATCAACGGATGGGGATGTTTCTCTGCCTAGCCTACGTCCTCAAAGGCACAGACTTTCTTGATGAAAATATTATTGCTTGTGGCGAATATCCCGTCCCCATCGATTTAGAAATGCTCTTAAATCATGGCGTGCGGGGGGAAGTTAGCACCGCCGATCGAGATGCCTATTCCCTCGCTTACGAACAAATGTATAGCTCCGTATTGGATACGGGATTACTTCCTAGATGGCTATTTGTAGCCACAGGGCAAAGCCTTGACGTTTCAGGTTTGGGAAGTGGCAGCCAGCAAGAAACGCTCTTTAAAGTAACGAAATGGCAGAACGTCAATAAAGATGACATGGTTCTAGGTTCGGATTATGAGGCGATGCCACCTGGTAAAAACATACCGTATCTAAATGGTGTGGGACTTTCCCCCAGCAATTATTTAGAAGAACTCATCGCTGGGTTTCGGCAAATGTACCAGTTTCTCCGAGAACAGCGCGACGCACTTTTGACAGCAGATAGCCCTTTAATGAATCTGGGCAAACAGCAAGTGCGCTTCACTTTCAGAGCAACAAAAATTTATTGCGTCATACTAGAAATGTCGCTGAAATTAGAGGCTCTGAAAGATGGTGCAAATCGCAGCATTCAGTTAGATTATTTGAGTAGAGAGCGATTTTGGAATGACAAATTTCATAGCTTGCGACGCAATAGCGAGGGAGCAGTTGGGCAGTTGATTGCAGCCGAAAAACAAGCACTAGAGTATATGGATATTCCCTTATTTACAGCTTGGGCTAATCAAGATGCTTTGCCGATCGCTACTAATGAAACCATTGAAAACTGCTTTGCCCAACCAAGTATCGACTTAGCGATCGCTCGATTGCAACAATTGAGCGCAGATGACCTAAAATGGCAAATTGGACTAATTCGCGGTTCCCTCTACGCACAGATTGCCAAACAATGCGAGAGTTCTAGTTTAAGCCCAAGTTTAGAACTCCAGCTCGATTTAGTCCCACAACTGGATTCAAAAGATTTAGTCCGAGAAGCCGAAGCGATCGCCAAACGCCTCCAAAACAATGCCCTTCATTCTCCCAATGGTAGCGCCAGTTGGATTGCTCTAGTTTACTTAATGGAGATCCAGCGCTTTCAACTAGAACCTGTAAGCGATCGGCTCTATGACGGCAGTTGTGGAATTGGCATATTTCTATCAGCTTTAGCCAAAATTCAAGGAAATTCAGAACTTCAAGAACTAACTTTAGCAGCGATCGAATCTCTGCGTCAGCATTTACAAAATCCTCAAATTAGTCGCGCTATGGTGCAAAAAATTGGGATTGGCGGTGCTGTGGGATGCGGTTCTATAATCTACGGGTTAACTCGAATTGGCCAATTTCTAGAAAATAGCGCTGTAATTGAGGATGCAACCAAAGCTGCTGCTTTATTAACACCAGAAAAATTTGCCGACGATCGCAAGTTTGATGTTACTTTCGGCACAGCCGGAGCGATTTTAGGACTGTTAGCGCTCTACGAAGTAACCAAAGAACCAGCCATTTTAGAACAAGCGATCGCAGGAGGAAAGCATTTACTTCAATACCGCACTGCTAGCGACTCCGGATTCAGAACTTGGCAAACCGTTGATGGCAAGTTACTAACAGGATTTTCTCACGGTGCGGCGGGGATTGCTTATGCCTTATTGCGGTTATATAAAGTCAGCAACGAGGTTGTATTTCTAGAAGCAGCAGCAGAAGCGATCGCTTACGAACGCAGCGTTTTCTCACCAAAAGCAGGTAACTGGCCAGATTTTAGAAACTCCGTCAGCCGTAACGGAGAACCCAGTTTTACGAACACTTGGTGTCATGGTGCGCCAGGAATAGGTTTAGCACGGCTGGGAAGTTTGGAAATGCTTAATTCGGCGGAAATTCAGCAAGATATTGAATTTGCGATCGCAGCTACGCCGCAAGTCAAAGCCGAAGAAATAGACAATTATTGCTGTGGTAATTTCGGGCGGCTCGAGCTATTTCTAGAAGCAGGAAAACGCTTAAATCGACCGGAATTAATTACTATTGCCCAACAACAAGCTGCTTGGGTAGTAACTCGCGCCCGACAAACGGGATCTTTCCAAGTATTTGCTAATGTGGCAGGGGATACATACAGCCCTGGTCTGTTTACGGGAACTGCGGGAATTGGTTATCAACTGCTGCGCCTAGCTTATCCCGACTTACTGCCATCTCTATTGTTGTGGAAATGAAGCAAAAGAGTTTTGAGTTTAAAACGATCAGAAAAACTATCACAGAGGATTCGGAAAATGACTGCTAAGACATTACCTTTGGCTCCCCAATTGGCTCAATTAGATGACGCGCTAGAACAAAAAACGATCGAGCGGTGGATGAAATTAGACGAGCAAGAATTAACGAGTATCAGCCATATCAAGCGATTTACGGAATATTACGAAGCCGATCCAGAATTTAGAAAAAATGTGGCGATCGCACCCGAACAAACAGTGGCTCAATACAATCTCAAAATTCCCTTAGCAGAAATTCGCTGGTTATGGGACGCGGAATTTGTAAAAAGCCAACAATCCCAAGACATCCCATTTCCCATCGCCCTCCAACGTTTCATTGACTACGAAAAAGCACGGGAACGATATTTTTTTCGCTGGCGCAATAATATGCCGGATAGCGATCCGAGATTTCAGGCGTGGCGCGATCGGCAAATTGCACGCGGAGACAGCGAAATTCGCAAATCTCATAACGCTCAAATTCTCCATGCACCTGTTGCTTTTGAACTGACTAAAGGATGTTCTGTTGGCTGTTCATTTTGCGGGATTTCAGCACCGCGTTTTAGCGATATCTTTACTTACACCGCCGAAAATGCCCAACTTTGGGGCGAAGTGTTAGAAGTTATTAAAGAAATTTGTGGCCCTGCTGCCGGTACTGGCTTTTGTTACTGGGCAACTGACCCCCTTGATAACCCCGATTATGAACAGTTTGTCAGCGATTTTCAAGCCATTTTAGGCGCAATTCCACAAATGACGACTGCCCAACCCATGAAATATCCAGCACGGGTGCGATCGCTTTTGAAATTCTCAGACTCTCAGGGTTTTACTTACCATCGCTTCTCTATTTTGTCCCTCAAAATTTTACAAAATGTATATGCAGAATTCTCGCCAGAGGATCTAATCCGCGTCGGTTTAGTCATGCAAAATAAGGAGTCGCTGATGAATAAAGCAGTGGCTGGTCGTTCCTGGGAAAAGCAAAATAAAGCTGGAGAAGCATCTGATGAGTTAGCCCAATCAACGATTGCTTGTGTAACAGGATTTTTGTTTAACATGGTCGAGCGCAGCGTTAAAATTATTAGTCCTTGCAAAGCTGACGATCGCTGGCCTAATGGCTATCGAGTTTACGATCGAGGAAACTTTGAGAGTGCCAATGACCTCAAAGTTCTCTTAGAACGAATGATAACTCAGCAGATGCCTTTAGAAATTAGAGCCGATCAGAATCTTAGATTTCGCCGCGACCTCAAACACGAAAATCTTGATGATGGCTTCAAACTTTCCACTCGATTTCTAACCCTCAAGTTCCGCCACCGTCCTTTGATTAAAGAATTGGGAGAAGCAATTTTAAAAGGCAATAAAACGGCAGCCGAAATCGTCGCGGAATTTGAAAAATTAGGAGTGAATGCAACAGAAACTTATTACTCACTTAATTTAATGTTCAATCGTGGCGTTCTTGATGACGAACCTCAGCCTGGGTAGCTGAAACTATAGTAAAAGTAGGTTGGGTGGAACGAAGTGAAACCCAACATCAGGATTGTAGCAATACTTTTCAGAATTAGTATTAGCAATTACCAATTACCAATTACCAAAAAAGGAGAATCACTATGGCTAAGATTCCGTTTTATATCATGGAAGAGCACAATGAAGCATTTTTTATTTGGCATTATGCAGTAGCGGAAGGGTGGATTAACAAAAATCAGAATACGCTACTTCATGTAGATGAACATTCAGACCTAGTAGTTCCAATTTTAAATAGTTCTCTGAAGTCGGTAAATGAGAATATAAAAAGGGTACATGACTTCACCTACAGCGAATTAACAATCGCTAATTTTATCTATCCTGCACTTTATCAAGGAGTATTTAGTCAGGTTTACTGGTTGCGTCAAAAACACGACCCAAAATTAAATGGACAGAAACAACTCAATATCTATTCCCATCAGGGAGAAGGTAAAAGATTAATACTAAAATCGAAGGTTGACTTTAATAACCTGTTTAATCCTGATTGCAAATCTTTCACAATTACACCGCTTAATGCTCAAGATGATCTCTCTAGTGAGGAATCAAAAAAATTAAATAAATCGGTAATTCTCGATATCGATATTGACTATTTTTCCTGTGATAACGTATCGGGAGAATATTTAGAAGTTGAGATTACAGAAGAGGCTTACTATGACTATATCAATAACCTTTATAACAAACTGCGTATTTGTTGGGGTGGGAATGCCTCGGTCAAATATATGGATGGGAAGTATTACTTTTGTATCATCCAACCTGATAAATTAGTCGCTGAAAATTTGAAGGTTTCTGAGGATGCGATCGTAGAACGAATTGATGCACTGATTGATTTTTTGAAAGTAAATGAAATTCAGCCTAAACTAATAGATGTATGTCGTTCTCGTCTCAGCGGATATACACCTAACGATCAATGGGAATTCATTGAGAATACGCTAGTAGAAAAGTTATCTAGCATCTATGAATTCGAGCCAATTTTTGTGAGCGAACTGTCTAAAAAAGTTTTAGTAGAGGTCTAGTTTTATAGGGTTCTTAACTAATTTGAGTACAAAACTTCACCCAAAATTTAATTAAATGTAGGGTGGCCGCGAGCCGCAACAAACCTGTAAATCATAGCATAAGATAGTTGTCGGCGAGCGCCCACATTACAATTACCAATTACCAATTACCAATTACCAATTACCAATTACCAATAATATTTTACTCAGACTGAATCAAGCGCATATAAGGGCCGGGAACTGCCCTCATTTCCTCATGAGTACCGCGCTGTACAACCTTACCTCGATCTAAGAGAATGATCTCATCACAGTCACGAATCGTACTCAAACGGTGAGCAACAATTAAACAAGTACAACCCCGCCGCCGAAGATTTTGATCGATAATTTTCTCAGTTTCTGCATCTAAAGCACTCGTAGCTTCATCCATAATTAAGATCGAAGGATCGTTTACCAAAGCACGGGCAATTTCTAAACGTTGTCGCTGTCCGCCACTTAAGTTTGCCGCACCTTCAAGCAAATTCCCTTCAATACCACCAGAAATAGCTAAAACCACATCTAAAATCGCCGCATCTTGGCAAGCACGTAATAATTGATCTTTGGGAATTGTACTATCCCATAGAGTTAAGTTTTCACGCACGGTTCCCCCAAACAGAAAAATATCCTGTTCAACCATTGATAGAGAATTTGTAAGCACAGAACGGGGGATTTTATGACGAGGAATACCATCAAATAAAATCTCTCCAGACCAAGCTTCATATAACCCTGCAACTGTTTTGGCAACAGTCGATTTACCAGAACCACTCCCTCCTACTAAGGCTACTCTTTGACCTGGTCGCAAGCTGAGACTAAGATTTTCAACTAAAGGAGCGTCAATTCGTGAATAGCCAAAAGTGAGATTGCGAAGTTCGAGATATCCTGCCAATTTAAAGGCAGAATTAGTTAATTTTCCATTTGTACGAGGTATTGCGTCAACCTGAAAGGGATTTTGAGGATTTTCTAGGTTAATCTGCGAATCAACTTCATTATCTAGCACATCATCTAATTGGTTAATATCTCCCTCTAACTCCTGAAGGGTACTACCAAAACTCACTAAGGTATTAACTGGCTTCTGAAATAGAGCCATTAAACTTTGAAAAGCAACTAACATCCCTATACTTAGGTGTCCATCCATCACCCTTAACCCGCCAATAATAAGAAGTGACAGAGTGGTTAAGGCAGTGATGAAATTGGGTAAAACAGTGATAGCTTGGTTGCTAATTCCGAGTTCCTGTTGAGCATTTTCTGCTTTCGTATAATATCCAGCCCAACGAGCAAAAAAGTCTGATTCTAAGGCTGCGGATTTGATGGTTTCAATACTTTGTAACCCTGCAATGGCAACACCTGCTGCCTTTCCTTGATCTTGCACTAACCTCATGTGACTATCTTTGCGTTTCTCTGCCACCCACTGCAAGGTTGAGACATTAAGGATTGCCAAGAAGATGCTGATTATAGTCAGTACCCAGTCATAGGCAAACATCACTGCTGCATAAAATATAACCATCACAACATCGATCGCAGTTTGGGCTAACTGACCAGATAATACATCTGCAACTCTGGTATTTAACTGTGCGCGGTTGCTAATTTCTCCCGCGAACCTTTGAGCATAAAATCCCACTGGTAAGCGGAGAATATGCCACAAAAAGCGGCTTGACATCCCCACAGATAGTTTGATTTGTAAATGTCTTAAGTACCGCAATTGCAGCAGAGTTAAACTGGCTTGAATGAGGGCAGTAATTCCTATGCCGATTAATAAGGGTCGCAACCAATCATAGCGATTTTCGACGAGAATATTATCCACAAAGATTTGACCAAAAATGGAAATAGCCAACCCCGGAATTACAAGAAAAAAACCAGCTAAAATACAGTAGATAATTGCCCCTACTGAGCCTTTTAAACGCTCCATTAAAGAGCGAATAATGCTAGGTTTACGGCCACCACGTTTAAACTCTGGGCCCGGTTCCATCAGCAAAACTACGCCAGTGTAAGCCTGATCGAATTCCTCAAAACTCACACTCCGAGGGCCAGTGCCGGGATCGTTGAGATAAACACGGTCTTTTGTAAATCCTTCAACTACTAGGAAATGGTTGAAGTTCCAAAATACAATAAAGGGAGGTTGAATTTCTTGAAGTTGGGCAAGTTGTTTTTTAAATCCCTTCGCCTGCATTCCATAATTTTTAGCAGCTTTTAATACATTCGATGCTTTACTGCCATCACGGGAGACACCGCAATTAGTCCGCAGTTCGGGTAAAGGAACGATCCGACCATAATATCTCAGAATAATTCCCAAAGCGGCTGCACCACACTCTACCGCTTCCATTTGTAATAAGGTTGGTGTTTTTACCCGCTTGAAGATTTTGGGTTGTTTTGATTTAGAAAATCCCATCTTTAACATCTTTTTCATCAATAAACACCAGTCCATTCCCGGAGAACGGGTAGTAAAAAGGTAATAGGCGCTTGTTCTTCCACCCGAACTCTAGCAGTGGTGGTAATCCCAGGGGTAATTTTTAGTTGTGGGCCCTGGGAAGATGACCACTTATAACCACTGGGAGTTTGATCTGATTCCAATTGGGCACGGACTTCTACAATCGCCCCCCCTGCATTTTCTCCACCTGCTCCGCCGCTGACATTTTGAATTAATCCACTAACCAAATCGGGATTGCCAATCACTGCTGCCACACCTTTTTGAGTAATAGGAAACTCGGAAACTGAAGTGACAGTGCCAACAATTCCTCCATATCGTTGCCGCTTAACTGTATCCGGTGTAATTTGAATCATCATCCCCGGTTTCACTTTTTTGCCATCTTTAACTGTAAAGTAACTAACTCCAACTATGGTGCCTTTGCGGCTGGTCACATTCAAAGAACCTAAATTAGTACCGGGTGAAACTACTTGTCCTTCTGTAGCCATGATTTCTAAAATGCAGCCGGCGTGAGGACTGCGAATTTCGCTGTTGTCAATAATTTGTTGTTGCAATTGAGCAATTTCTCGACGGACATCCTGAATCGGATTTTGTTTATTATTTAGTTGTTCTAAGTTATCTTGTTCTAACCGCTTGGCTTTGGTTTCCAATTCTTGCAAATCTGCTTGAGTTTGACGAATTTGATTGAGATTTTCTAGATGTCGTTGTTGAGATTCTGTTTCCTTGACTTCCAAGTCCTTAAGTTGTGCTTGAATTTCATTGATTTGATTGAGACTATTGAGATATTGTTGTTGGGTTGTGGCTTCTTGAACATCGATATCTTTGAGTTTTGCCTGAAGCGCTCCAATCTGATTGAGATTTTCCAGATATTGCTGTTGTGCTTCCACTTCACGAGCATCTAAATCTTTTAATTCTGCCTTGAGTTCTGCAACGCTTTCTAATTTCTGAAAATATTCTTGTTCTGCTTCGAGGAGAGTATCTTGAGGGATGGCACCTTCTGAGAAGAGTTGCCGACGTTTTTCTAATCTTTCTGCTAAAACTGGCGCTAGTTTTTTAGCATTTTCTAAGCGTTGTTGCAGGCTCTGACGCTGTTCAGTAATGGTATTTAAGCCTTTTTCTTTGAGGGTAGGAGTGAGTGATTTAGTATCCCGTAGTTGCTGTTGAATACTTTGTCTTTGTCTGACAATGGCATCTAAACCTTTGCTTTGGATTAGAGGTGTCATTTGTTGCAAATCCTGTAACCTTTGTTGTAGACTCTGACGTTGTTGGGCAATAGCATCTAAGCCTTTATTTTGCAGCATAGGAGTCATAGACTGAGCGGCTAAAAGACGTTGCTGAAGACTAATTTTGGAAGCAATAATGGCATCTTGTTCAGAACGAGTTCCCTGATTTAAGAGCAAAGATGTTTCGTTAGATTGCTGTTGCAATTGTGCTTGTTTATCTTGAGCAAGTTTTAGCCGCTGCTTTAGTTCAGAGGGATCGATGGTTGCTAAGCGTTCATTTTTAGCAATACATTGGCCGGCTTGAACGTATAATGTTTTGAGTTGCCCTGAAATTGGGGATTGAAAATCAACTACTTGACGGGGTGCAATAAAAATACCGCGTCCATCAATGGTGATTGGTATTTTGCCAAAGATACTCCATGCTAACCCGACTATAACTAAACCTCCTAAAACGCTTAAAGGTACCCATTCTTTGGGGCCAACTACTTGCATGAGTTGATCGAGGCGTTCTGGAGAAGAGAGTCGCTCTAGAGATTCTTGGCGAAAAATATTTCGTTTTTTGCTATCTTTAGTAAACATCGTATGTTACTCAATTATAACGGTTAACGTAGCTGGCGAATCATCCAATCAAAGCGGGTGCCGGCAATGGCAGTTCCTTCTAAAACATCAAAATCAAGCTCGTCTTCGGCATCAATTTCTTCGGAGAGCATGGAAGTAAGATCGTTGGCGAGAGTGGCAAATCCACGACGCATAAGTCGATCGCGCCAACGATTTGATAGGACAACAGCAATGGCTCGATAAAATCTACTTGCAAAGGCTCTGTCTTCCTCTAGTTTGGCGGCTAATTGTGATTGAGGTAGAGCTAGTAACCAAGCATTTTCTACTACTTTGACAGTAGCTGAGGCGGTGCCTATTTCTACAAAAGACATTTCACCGAGGATTTCGCCTTTAATTGACTTTGCGACTTCTTTCTCTGTTGTGATTCCGTTTTTGGTAAGGGAAATATAAATACCTAATGTGCCTTCTAGTAAAATGTAAACGGCAGGTACGGGTTTTCCTTGTTGGATGAGAACAGTATTAGGAATAACTTTTTCGGGTACTCCGTGAGCAATCATCCAAGCAATGTCGCTATCATTGAGAACGGCAAATACAAGTAGAACTTTTCGTAATGGTTCGCTGGGTAATGCTTGATTTTCCGTTAGTAAACCTGATAAGCCGCGCAATTGATCCGAGAGTTTTAAGGATAATAAATGATAGAAACGAGAGGCAAAATCTCCATCTGTTTCTAGTTTGCGGACCAGCGTGGTTTTGGATAGTGACAATACCTGAGAATCTTCGACTACCTTGATGGTAGCAGAAGGTAAATGATTATCCAAAAAAGACATTTCTCCCATTAGTTCGCCGGCGAATAGTCGCTTGAGTTCTTGTTCTCCTCCGTCTTGGCGCGATACGGTAACAGCTAGGGTTCCTGAGATAGATAGATAGAGTGATTCTACTGGATGACCTTCTTGGATCAGCACTCGACCCGGTTGACATTTTTCAGGGGTGCCTTCATGTAAAATCCATTCTAAATCCCTCTGATTTAAAATACTAAAAAAGGGAAATTGAGCCAGAGTTTCTGGGACGATCTGCGGAGTTTTCATAAATAACATTGTAAAGCTAATTCTGCGAGGATAAGCTAAACTTGGGAAAACTAGATAGAAAGCACCCTAGAATTGGAATTTGGATGGGAGTTTGAGTTTTGCTATCAAACTTATTTTGTACATTTTCACTGAGCAAATAATACAAAAAAAAAATTCTAATGTCAAGAAGCTTATTAAAAATTTACACCCGCAGGCTGGTTGAGTTTTAATTACTCAACTGTTATATTAAGCTTTGTTAAGCTATAATTTGAGCTCGGGTAATATCCCAAGCACAATTTTTGTAATCTCAGGAGACAGGAATGATTGAAGTTTATTACTGGACAACGCCCAACGGACATAAAATTACGATGTTTCTGGAGGAAGTCGGAGTACCTTATACGCTGATTCCGATTAATATTGGTGCAGGCGATCAGTTTAAACCGGAGTTTTTGAAGATTGCCCCTAACAATCGCATTCCTGCTATTGTCGATCGCGAACCTGTGGATGGTGGCGAACCAATTTCTGTGTTTGAGTCGGGGGCGATTTTGCTTTATTTGGCAGAAAAAACTGGGAAGTTGATCCCTGGCGAGATTCGCGATCGCCTCGAAGTTCTACAATGGCTATTCTGGCAGATGGGCGGTCTCGGGCCAATGGCCGGACAGAACCATCATTTCAGTCAGTATGCTCCCGAAAAAATTCCCTACGCGATCGCACGTTACGTGAATGAGACGGGACGTTTGTATGCTGTATTGAATCGGCGGTTAAGCGATCGCGAATTTGTTGGCGGTGACTATTCGATCGCCGATATTGCCATTTATCCCTGGATTGTACCCTATGCGCTCCAAGGTCAAAAACTAGAAGATTTTGAGCATTTGCAGCGTTGGTTTGAAGCGATTAAAGCCCGTCCCGCAACCATTCGAGCCTATCAGCAAGCAGAAGCTTTCAAAACTCAGGCAATTAGTATTGAAGAGTCGCGAAATTTGTTGTTTAATCAGTCTGCCAAAACAGTTAATGATTGATTGAAGAAACAAGGAACAAGGAATAAGGGAGGAGATAGAACAATTTACTTAAGCGATCGATATCGGATCGATCTTGTCGCGATCGCAGCGCTACTTGAACAAGACTTACCCCAAAATATCCGTAACGCCACTTTCTAGGCAGTACCATCTGAAAGGCGGCGTTACGGCGCGATCGCGCCCCTCCAAACTGCTACACAAAACATTACATTTTTGTTACAATCGTGGCAACTTTAATCTTAACTATCAACACTCAGAACTATGAGCCAATCGCCCTTACCCGTTGAAACCGACTCTGTGTCAGCCACCTCAACCACCCCGTCAGGAACAGCACCTCAACCGAGTTACGTCAAACTCGCCATGCGAAACATGGTTCGCAAGCGCGCAACCTCCCTATTTCATTTTTGCCTAACAGCGATCGCCCTGTTAGGGATACTAATTGGTTTAGCATTCATAGATCGCTATTTTCATCCCTAAATATAGCAG
>NZ_CACA01000331.1:0-10739 GCF_000180455.1 Kamptonema sp. PCC 6506 | reverse complement strand
TTCCGATCGTCCTTCGTTAAAATCAACCATCCCCAACTGCTCACGAATGGCAACCATTCCGTATCCAGGGCATCTGGCAAAAAATGATCGTCGTGAATTTCCACCTGCACGGGGGGTGAAATGAGCAACCGACACTGTTGGCGAATTCAGTGCAAGACCTATGTGAGGTTAGTCAGTTCACAAATAAAGCGATCAACTGACATTTCCTTTTACCATGTAATACACGGTTGGGGGATAATTCTGGCTATGGCTCCCCAATTTTTTAGTGCCGCTGCGCTTTGGGATATTTCGTTTTTCTCTCTCCCATGTATTACACCGTAGAATCAAAATCATTTCTATACTATCGTTGTAATACATGGTGTTAACCAAGATGAAACGGGATATTCAGGGTAAATTTGCGCTCAAAAACGACGACTATCGTTTAGTTCGCTCCCTGAGACTAACCGATAGAAACCTGGAAGGCTGGTATTGTTGCCGAATGCAACGGCTTAACCAGGGCTGACTATTTAGAACAGATTGTGCGGGACGCTATCCTTCCAGGTATTACACGGGATGAAACACTCAATTTACCATGTAATACATGGAAAGAACAATCCCCTCCTCCGTGTAATACGACGGACGAGGAGCATCGTCCTCAAAGCCCAACTCCCCTCATACCCCAACCAGAAGCACTCTTATGCTTTACGCGATCGCACTTTGTGGGAACTAAAGTTAGGTAAGCAAGCTACTGGATAGAAAGTGGCCCTTCAAGCTATCAATCGTTTCATCGCTGAATTGACTTACCCAAACACAAGCATTTTTTGACTTCGCCAACAGCATCGACTGCTCATTTACCCCCGATCACCAAAAGTTGCCAAGACCCACATTTGGTTGCAATTTGCTGTAATTACTTGCCAAGAGATTCCAAATTATCTGGTCTTCCTAACAAAATATCTGACCAAGGCAGTTTCACCAATTCTGGCTCAAGATACTTAAACCTGAAATCACAGCTAATCCTAGTAAAATCCGTTTCATTTTTAACAGTTCCATGTTCCAAATATCCTCCATCCCAAATAAAAGCTTCTCCATATTTTAAATTTATTGGCTGGTAGTTTTTTTTACCGTAATCTGTTTCACACCATACAGTATTAGTATCAAAGACATCTGTAAAAGGTAAATAACAATTGATCTGATCTTCTCTTTTAGTAATATTAGCATCTCGATGAAATTCACTAACGCTCCCCGTCCCTGCTAAATGTACTCTCATCTTTGGATGAGCCGAATAGCTAACCTTAAAGCCATACTTGGGAGCAAGAACTTCCGCAACCCATTTATGATAAACCTGATAAAACAAAGATTGATCTGGGAGTTGTTGCATCAGTTTTCTTAGCTTGATATTATCTTGATAAGAAATCTGAGTAGAGCCAATTTTCTTAGACAAATAAATGTGCAGTTTATTTATTTGAGGAACCTTAAATACATAAGCACAAAGCAATTTATTAAATGGAT
Source organism: Kamptonema sp. PCC 6506 (assembly GCF_000180455.1). Lineage (NCBI taxonomy): Bacteria > Bacillati > Cyanobacteriota > Cyanophyceae > Oscillatoriales > Microcoleaceae > Kamptonema > Kamptonema sp. PCC 6506. Next base: position 9,251 of record NZ_CACA01000331.1, on the reverse strand, counting down.
ACTTGTCCGGATCGTAAGCAATGACTTGAGAGTATTTGAGCATAGCTTTATCACTAATAGTTTGTCACTAATACTAAATTTTTTTTTGATTGTAAGACTTTACCACCGATGGATTTTTGCAGAGAAAGAGAGCCAGAAAGTCTCTTTTCCTTATCATTATACAGCGGTTCCTGCTGTAATGCGGTACAATAAACAAAAGAAATATTATTCTGTAGTTAAAGTCTGTTAAAACTATAGACAGTTTTTTTCTGTTGTTGCTCCAAGTCTCCTTGAAGGTCAACGGTCGCTAGTCTCACAAGCGATCGCACTTTTTGGCCTGCTTAGTCTAAACTCCAATAGATCGATCTGTTGATGCTAAAGTTTTGTTAACCAAGTCAGATACTTGATTGACAAGGGATAAATGTTGAATCAGATCTGAAGAATTCATGAGAAATGCCTCCTAGCCTAATCTAGAAAGAATTTTATTAACAACCATGCTGGTATAGTTATGTTTTTCCCACTTATGCCAAAGTAGAAGTCCCCCTTTGCTACTATTTGACTGAACAATAGCTGCTAAATAAGCAGATGCCCATTCCGGTATTTTTGGTCCAAAGTAGTCTGATTTTTCTTTGTAAATAGAAGAACCATAACACTTAGAGGACTCATCTTCTTCGGCGGATTTGGACTCGCCAAAAAACTCGATCGATTTAATAATCGGGTCGATTAAGAGGGTTACTTTTCCAGAATAACAATCTTTATCACCACCCTGCCAAGAGAGTTGACCTTTTTCAAAAGAAAACAACGACACTTGTTTGCTGTTCACTAACAATCCTTTTTCTGAAATAATAAACTTATTAATTGCCTCAGAAAACCGACCAGTTGTTCTTATTGCATATTCCCCAAATATTTGCGACAAATCTGAAGTGTTATATAGCTGATTAGCCAAGGGCAAAAATTCTTTTCTCTTAGGATCGATCTCCTGAGCCGTGAAGTTATTCTTAGCGGGAATTAAGTCATCATTCGTCCAAAGTTTTCCGATAATTCTTCGGTTGCCTTTTGGGGTTATATCTAGTCTTAAAAACCCGTTGTAAGGATTTCCCGATTTAGCGTTCCACTTAATGATTCCGTTATTAAAAACAAATTTTTTGATCCGAATATCATTGATGTAAATAATGCTACTTGCTCTTCGACCCTGATTTCCGATAATTGTGACAACGATCTCTTTAAGAGGTTCTAAGAATACGCCTGTCCAAGGAAATAGATTGTTGCGATTGAGATAATCGATCGATTTGTTAAGGAAAGACCAATCTATTTGATGTCCTCTCTCTTTCAGCCAGAGGTTAAGTTGTTCCCTAGCCTCCTCTTTGTTCAAAGAGCCAATTTTTTTAAGAAGTGAGCTTGAGGAAGTCCTTTTCGTTAAAAGTTCAGTAATAAATTTCTCTGTTTCTTTTGAACGAAGATATCCTCCTTTGCAGGCAACTTGTATTGCCCCCGAGTCTCTAGTGGCGAGCATTCCTCTTTCTTTATCTGAAAGGGCAGAAAATCTGGGATTGTCAAGTGCTTTAATCGGCTCTTTTTCATAAAGCTCTTGCAATTCCGTATCAAAACGAAGCTCAATTAAAAACTTACTGGCTTCTGTCTCTGGTTGCCACCTATAAGATGCGGGAATCCTAAAGTTTTCAAAAGCATCAAAGGCTTTCATTTCTTTTGAACTGTAAAGTCCTATTTCTCGCAAGGGGTTTTTCGGCTTAATTAGAGTTTGACCTTTACGCAGCAAGCCCAAATCTCTAACAACATTTACATTGGAAGCGATCGCATCTCGAGGCGGAATGTAGAATGTAGAAAGTCCTGTGATCTTAAGCTGAGTTTCGGGATCGTGCATCTCGTTGAGATGATAAATCTCGATCAGGGGCGGAATTGTTGGATACCTTGAGCCAATATAATGAGTAACCTTGTACTCTTCCCCATAGATATTTTGCAACCAACTAATAAAATAGGAAAAATCATTATTTAAATAGCCTTGTCTGCGGAATCCTAGTTCTCCGATTAACCCTACTTGCCAAAGAACTACATGGAGACTAGTATCGAGATTTCTTTGTCTCACTAAGGCATCTGTAGCCTCATGAGTCTGTAAACCAGGATGACAAGGATCTATTCCTATATCTGCACATAAAGTATCAAGAGCACAAACACCTGCCTTCATCACAGCTTTATAGCCTTCCCGACGAGCTATTTTTATCGCTCTATGAGTGGACAAGACAAAAATACCTGGATGCCCGTAGAAAACGACAACAACTTTAAGCCCTTGTCTAACCCAGTAGAGTTGGGCTTCTGTCATTTGCATATAAGTTGTGTACCTGACTTTATTTTCTCCATACAAAACATATAAATCTAAGGCATCTGGTCTTAAACGCTTAAGCCAAACAATTGTTGCCGGATCGGCAACACAAAAGAGAACTTTGTCGGCAGCTTCAATCAGTTTTTGGTCGCCTAATGAAATTCCGATTGTCTCAATACCGGAGCCAATTATTATTAACTCACCTTTTTTTGAACAAGGGAGTATTTCGCACGAATCCACTTCTCTGACTTCATCTCTGATCGAGGCAATACCTTTAGCTAGTTCTTCCCAAGCCTTTTGATGCTCTTCATAGGTAGGATATTTGCTTTGATTCGTAGCCATTTATTACTCCAAACTAACTAATTTTTGCAATGAATTTTAAAGCAACCGCCGCACCAACTTTCAGTGGAAGCTCCTTTCCTTGATACTTGTAATCACCCAGAGTTGTGTAAGCTTTTGGCCAATCTGCTTGAGAGGAGTAAGTCGCCATAGCATTTACTGCATCAAGTTCATCGCTGGTTGACCAACGCCATGCTTGTTGTGCTGCATCCTCTCGATCGTTTTTCAAGGAGAGAAGACCAGCTACCACCATATTTTGTTCGTTTACAGAAGCTCCTTGGTGAACATAATAGGAAAATGTAGTCCATCTCTCTTCAATTGAATTGGCAGGATTCTCCATATAATTCATCAGCAGTCCCAAAGGTGATGCCTGTTGTGGTGCTAGATCGGAATAATCCTGCTCGCTCTTCTTGTACCACAACTCTAGAAGCTTTTGCGCTCCAGTCATTGCACCCATCACGGCAGCATTCTTCAAAATAAATTTAAAGATCGCACCCTTCTCTTCCCATAAAGCCTTTCCAACATTTTTAACCAAGCCTATTAGTGCTGAACCATCGATATTGATATCCGTATCAATGTCAGTGTCAATATCAATGACAGTATCAACTACGTTATCAACTACCGTATCAATATCTGTATCAATATCAACATCAATATCGACATCGATATCGACCACAACAAACGGTACATCAATATCAACATCAATATCAACATCAATATCAACATCAACATCAACATCAACATCAACATCGGTATCAACATCGGTATCAACATCAGTGTCAACATCGGTATCGATATCAACATTAACAAGGTCTCCGGCATCCCCTTCTGCGCTGGTAAATTTCTCTGAGAGCCAATCGGAAACCTTACTTAAATCGCTCTTGACTGCATCAATGACAGCTTTTCCACCAGTCTGAAGAGCATTAAAAATATCTGGAATATTCTTCCCTAGGGCAATAACGGTATGACCGATCATCACTAAGTTGACACCCGTATAAGATAGATAGGCTAAATCATAGACCGCCATCCACCAAGCTATTTTGGGAACTTCATAGGGCTGTACGATAACATCATCGCCATCGATCTTCCCTGTAAAAAACAGTTCTATAGTACCGTCATCACCATCATGAAGTTCCATATTTTGCAGAACTGCTTGCAGTTTTATGCCAGAAGTATCTGATGCTCCACTATCCGTGAGGCTTCCTTTGGCGTAGGTTAAATCTACTACTGTGCCATAAATTGGGGAGCCAGTATTTGAATCGAATCCTGTAATTGGATTGTACTTAACACTTCCATTACTGGCAAAAACTATTTCGCCACTCTTTGTCTTTGGTAAAACTAAGGGAATAAATGGTTGAGGTGCTTCAGGATTATAACAATAATAGGTGCCTACCCAAGCACGACCATCATTTTCTGCCCAGTGTGTCACCCCGGAAAATTTCAAGTAATCAAATCCAACTTTATTCTCTGAAAACCATTGATCTAGTAAATCCTTTTGATTGACTAAATTCTGATTATCGATAATTATTTCATTGATATCTAAAGAGTTTGGGCTATAGGGATTGGCTTTATAGGATTTGTAAAAAGCTAGTGCTGCCTCTGCTTTAGTCTCGTCGTCTTGGGAAATAGTAACATTTGTGTCTCCAAGAATATTGGAAACTACTGAAGCTAGGGGAAATCCGTCGGACTGTCTGGCAAAGGACAAATAGACTAAAGGTTCGGTTGGTGTATAGTCCTGTTTGGAATTGGCCGCAACTGAACCTACTTTAGTATAGATCGGATATAGTGTATCTGGATTGGAAGCAGAAGCTCCTGTGGGAACTTGGTAAGTGTAAATATCTAATGGCTGATTGTATTGATTATCGATGTGAACTGGATGTCCTGTCATGATCTACTCCTTTAAATTTAATTGAAATGTTACGACACCTAACTTATTCCTACTTATCCCTCTTCTGGTTCATAGGCTCCGCTTTCCAACTCTTTTATCTCGTCTTTGTTGGCTTCTATTTTTTCTTCAATATCTCTAACTTCTTGGGTTAGAGATTCCATATTTAATTTCCAATCTGAAGATGCACTCGATTCAGCCTGTGCGATCGTATTACTAATGTTAATAGTAAGATTAGCTATGTCGTTATTGGCGTGAGTAACGATATCATAGAGGGTTGTCGGCTCTGAACTATCTAAGGAGTTTTTAATATCTGCTAGAGATGTAGCGAGACTTTCAACCTTACTCCCCATACCTGCTATTTCAGTCAATGCCTCTAATTGCTTTGCTTGACTTTGTAACTGATTAAGAATATCTGATTTCTGCTGTTCGAGCAGCTGAGCGTATTGCTTGCGCCACGCCTCTTGAGAATATTGTTCGCCAGTTCTGGGTGTGACAATCTTGTCTAGAGTGCCATCTGAATTGGTGCTATAGGTTACTTCTCCTGGACGACTGGTATAGTTTCGATCGATAAACTGACCTAGGTCTAGCTTATTTTTGTCTAAAGTGGCTTTAAGTTCCTTACTAATATCAACGAGCTTGTGACTTCCTATGTTTAATCTCACATCGGTTGGTAGGAGGTCATAATTCACGCCCAGCGTAATTTCTTGAAGAGATAAAGCTAGTTCTTCTAAAGGATCGAATTCTGGTCTGACAATGGAAATACGACCTTTGAATCCATTCTTCGCTTCAAGTAAGGGCAAGATATTTTCTGGTGTAGCAAGTGGTGCAAGAAAGATGCTTCTTACCTCACTAATAGACATGGCCTCATGTACATTTAGTGCAGAAGCTCTGGGCATATTGCCATAGGAATGGGTTACATCTATAGCTAATTCGAGGGAAGGGTTTACCAGTCTGGCTTCATTGACAATTGCTTGGGCTGGAATGAGTGCCGTCTCAAGGACAATATTCTTACCAACCAAGCTTAAAACTTTATCCCCTGACAACCACCAACTCATATCCATTGCTAAGTAGGTGTGAACGAATTCTTCTATTCCTAAAGTGTTACGAAACGCTTCGGCATTTTTTAAGGCTTGTTCAAGAGTATTATTTGAGCCTGTAGTCAGCCTTGTTTTAGAGGTTAAAAGGTGATTAAATGTTTCTTCTAAACTCAAAACTTTAGGCTCTGTCAAGCGACTAATCAGTCTAGAAGTCGCCTGTTGGGCATAATCGGCTTCTTTCACAACTGCTCCATCAAAAAAGCCCGGTTTTGGGGCAGGCAAACCCTCAATGTCAGCCAGTATTTGGCGAAATGTACGAAGTTCGGGAAAGTCGCTTAATTTTGGTCTATTTGTTACGGTTCTGTCCCTCAAAATAGGTAGCAATGTTCGCCTTAACAGAGATACTTGTTCCACATTTGCTGTCAAAAGTTTAGCAAATTTTGGGCTTAACCCTTTTGGGCCGAGTAAGAATGATTTGAGAAATTGATTATAGGGCATAAATTAGGATTTCCTCATTATTAAAAATACTGGCGATTGGTTACCAATGGACAATTGATAATTGACAATTATCAATAAATTCATTTGGTTTAAAGCCTCCCCTTTAAAGATATGAGCGCCAGAATTAGAGGAGAGCCAAGTTTTTTATTCGGGAAATTCAGGGGGAAATTCGTCGCCCTCTGCCGGTTCTTCTCCTGTTCCTTTTTCTTCTTGCTCGTTCACTTTTTCCATATCTTCAGTAATTTTATCCCCTAACTCTTTTTGTTCGTTGAGTATTTCTTTTTGTTGTTCACCAATGGTTTTTCCTAAGTCATTCTCAAGTTTCTCGGAGGAGCTTCTCAAATTGGCTAATGCTTCTTTTTGAGTTGAAACAACGTCTTTGATCGTACTAGGCTCGGCTTGATCTAAGGCAGTGTTTATGTCTTGAACACTGGTGGCGGCAGATTCCAACTGCCCCATTTGTTGTGCTGTCATTTCTGGAGCAAACTCGGCAAGAGTTTCGAGTCTTGCTGCCTCTGTTTGTAACGTAGCCTCAATGCGTGCTGCATCGCCATTGGCAGAAACCAGCTCTTCTGAGTTTGCCGCTTGCTCTATAGCCTGTTGTCCGTCTGAAGGAAGTTCTTGCTTACCGTCTGTCAGCTTTTTAATCAAATCTTCGTTGTTCTTTTTGAGTATTTCTTCAAAGCTTTTTTGTTGTTGTTCTAGGAGTTCTTTTGTGGTTGGTTCCTTTACACCCGCTTTAGCCTTAGCCCATTTATAAATACCCCAAAGTGTGCTTCCGAGAAAATGAAGCATCATTAATGCTCCACCAATTTGCATCACAGATTGAAAGATTTGTGCAGAGTTTTTAGGATGAAATAGTGTATTCCAAAAACTTGAGGAAGGATCGTTTGATTTTTGTGGCGAGTCAATCCCCAAAACAGTTTGACCATTTACTGAGCCAGTTAATAATGAAATAATTTGGGTATCTGTCGGGTTCTGACTAAATCTGCTTTTTAATTGAAAAGCCCCCCTAAGTGCCAGTCCTGGTATATCTAAAGAGGGATCGTCAAGAAATAGTCCATCGGAATAAGTTAATGATTTAGCCTTAGAAGAGTCAACATCAACTGTAGTTGTATCAGTTGGATTTTTGGCTGGAGTAAAAGTAATACTGTAACCACCATTAGCTTTTGTTAGATCTATTGCACCAGATTTGGTTAGGGAAACAGTGCCAACGAAACTTGTTGCCGTGCCATCGCTGCTGTACAAGTAATAGGTAACACTATCATTATACTCTGCCCAAACGAAAGGAAATTTTTGATAGTAGCTTTGCACGGCTACAACAGCCGCTAAGGTAACGTTTTGGTAATTTTTTGTGCTTTTAAAAAAGGCATTTACGTTGTCAGTAATCGAGTTGGCTACATTGTTTGAAGAATTATCTGAACCATCTGCTCGATCTGATGCTGCACTTGATGTTTGAGACATGGCAGCTTGGTAATTTTTGGCCAATTGTGATTCGGGATAGGCAGAAATTGTCTGATGAAACTGAGCCGCATTTTTCATCGCATCACGATCGTCTTTTGTTACTGTCTGATCGGGAAAATTTGGCGGTGTGGCAAAGATATTTTTCATCACGCCATTATTGGCAACGGGAGAAATCCAATTAGCAGTACTAATTATTAAGTCATACAATAAAGCCGGCTTCGTTTGACCTGTTGTAGGATCTTTGTAATACTGATCGAGGGTAACTGTGTCAGAAGTTCCTTGTGCGATCGAATTTTTGCCACTAGATGTGTCAAGTATTTTTAAGTCTTGATTGTACACATCTGTAGCACCTGAACCTCCGGGAGCATCTGCCGTAGATGGAATAACAACTATAACATCCACATCACTGTTATTAATAATCTTAATAAGTTTTGTTGGATCGGGGGAGGATACTAAATCTTGAACTGTTTGCTGCGTTTTTATGGGCTTGGAAGAGGACATAGATTCTTATCCTTTTTAGTTTGAGTTTTTATTTTTGAATCACCATAACATTCCTCTACCTAAATAAAAAAAACTTTACTAAAATTAATATTTATTCCTCCAGGTGTGGATGTAAAGGAGTTTAGTGTCTTTATGGCGATGAAGAAGTTGTGCAATTACGTGAGTTCGATGGCTGGCGATCGCAAGTTTCGGTCAGATGCACTTTATACCCAGTCCAAGTCACACTGCGTTTGTTACCAAAGCGAGCATCGATGTCATAAGGAGAGTCAAAACGACTACCAGAAGGAGCTAAGTCGCTGGCAGCCCGCAATCTTACTTGCTCATTCTCCACATAATATTGATGTATCCAAGTCTGTCGCAAAATTTCGACTGCTGGCACAAGCCTCAGCCAATTTTGGACATCTTCTGCCCACACAGATATCAGTAATTGCATACCATCTGTGCCAATCATCTCAGCATATTCTTTACGAGCAGCAATGCCTTTGGGTAGGCGATACTCTTCTATGGCACGACCGTAGCGTTCAAACCATTCCTCTGGAACCCATGAACGTAACCAGTCTGGCGCAACTGTAGCTAGGCCATTGAGGGCCGCACGTAGGGTTTCACCTACCCCTTCTAGTCGGTTCAAGTTGCGAATAGCAGCCAGCACATGAGTAGAGTCCGTGCGCTGTTTTCCTCTTTCTTTGAGCCATCCACGTTCTTTAAATTGTTTCAGTAAGGTGTCTAGCAGTTGTTGTTCTGCACCACCAGTTATCAATCGGGTGCGAAATTCACATAATACAGAGAAATCAAACCCTGGGTCGGTCAATTCCAACCCCAAAACATATTTCCAATCAATTCTACTGCGGACAGCTTCAGCCGCTTGTCGATCTGGCAAATCCTCAATAAATTGCAGCACACAGATTAATGCCAGTCGCCAAGGTGTAACTGTTGGTTGACCATGAGTGGGATACAAGGCGGTAAAGTCACTATCACTGTAAAGTGTGCCAATTTCATCTCGCAGCGTGAGATAAAGGTTTCCTTTGGGGAAAGCAGCACGGGCGACACGAACTGTTTCCTCTGGCACAGGACTGATGGGTTGTGGTTTTAGTGACATATCCCTAACTCTCCTGGCTATATATAGTGCCAATCTTAGGGTGACACTTTACGGATTTGCTGTCTACTTTTGACTTCGCCAACAGCATCGGTTGCTCATTTCACCCCCACG
>NZ_CACA01000332.1:0-6033 GCF_000180455.1 Kamptonema sp. PCC 6506 | reverse complement strand
CCAGTTCAGCTTGTTTGCGATCGCTTATATCTAGTAACAAGCCATCCCACACTAACGTTCCATCAGCAAGTTTTTCTATTCGCGCTTCACCGTGAATCCATTTAATAATTCCAGATGGTGTAACAATTCGCCCCTCCCATCGCCAGGGAGTTAAGGTTTGAACTGAATCTGCAATTGACTGACGATGAGATTCAGCATCTTCTGGATGTGTCATATCTAATAGGAGCTGTACATTGGCGATCGCTTCCTCGGCACTGATTTGATATAGTTCATAACAGTCACTACTCATGTACGGCATTGATACCGAACCATCGGTCGTCATCACGAATTGATACACCACCCCAGGAACGTTATCTACTAAATTATGGAAGCGGGATTGAGCAAATTTGAAGTCATTGAGAGAACGCTTTAATTCTTGGGCATATTCTTGGGAACGTTGATAAAGTTGGGCATTTTCTAGGGAAATGGCAGCTTGGGTGCAGATGAGGTTGAGGAGTTCGACGCGATCGCTCGTAAATGCTCCCTTCGTTAAATTATTTTCTAGATATAAAATGCCTATCAATTTCCCTTGATACAAAATCGGGCTGCACAAAATACTCTTGGGCTGCTGACGCATGATATACGGATCGTTGGCTAAGCTTCCATCGGCTGTCGCATCAAGCAACACAACAGTTTGCGGGTTGTGCTTGACTTGGTAAATCAGCTTGTGGGGAATGTCTTGGCTGTCCTCAACCGGAAGACGCTGCAATACGTTTGGTTCCGTTCCCAATGTAATTGACCCTTTAACGAACAAGCGTTCACCTTTGGTGTCGCGTAGCGAATTATCTCGCAACAGCATTAACACGCATTTATCAGCCCCTGCATTTTCGATGACGATTCTAAGCAACGATGAAAGTAATTTTTCGAGTTCGATTTCGCTGGAGATAGCTTGGGAAGCTTTCAAAATCGCTTTTAAATCTAGGGTGTCTGAGACACGGGTACTAGAAGTAGCCGAACTGATGGATGTGACAGTTCCTAATGCGAAGATGGTTTCGTCAGTGGAAAGGGGAGAACGGGTTTGTTGTAATATGGGGGCAAGTAATTGGGGATAGCGTTTTTCTAAATCGGCGACTTTGGCTTTGGCATCCCAGCGAGCATAGCCGTAGTAGGCTTCGGTGATATATTCCGCAGCTATGCGTTTTCTGCCCCAGTTGAGATAAAATTTAGCGGCTAGTTCGTTGGCTAATGCTTCTTCTTGGATATAACCGTTTTCTTTGGCAAGCTCAATGGCGCGATCGTAATATTCCATTGCTGGCATATATTGACCAGATATGTTTGCCATTTCAGCAGATAGCAACAGGTATCGATGTTGAAAGTTTGCTGGGCAAAAATGCGCCCATCTTTGAATAATTTGGTAGTGCTGTTGTATAGTATCCCAATACTGCTTTTTCTCCTCTAATGTAGCAGATTGATAGAGTGCTGCTAAACTGAGTGGATAATAGAAATGGTATTGAATAATGGGAAAAAAACCTGCATTAGCTGGCAGTGTTTTTTGGGCTTCTTCTGCCGCCATTACAGCATCAGTGTAGCGACCATAAAAGTAGGAAAGTTGTAGCTTTAGAAAGCAGTACCAATTAATCCCATGTTCAAAGTTCTGCTTTTGTCGCCAAACATTGATATAAAGAGTATCATTATTCCGTTCATCCAATAAGTCAGTATCTTGAATTAGGTCTTGCAGGCTTAGTAAAAATTGTCGTTGTAAGGTAAACGCATAGAGCATATTAACATCATTGACCTGCTGGACATAACTGAGATATTTCTCTGTTTCTGCATAGACATCGGATAGGCGATCGCCTTTAATTAACATTGCCCAAATCAAGAACGAAACAGCCCAAACACCAAACACGACATCTCCCGCTTCTTGACTGATTTGATACGCTTTCTGAGAAATGGGTAAATTGGTTTTTAAGTGCTGATTATAGGGATTTATCGTGTGTGCAAAGATATTATTTGTTTTATAAATAAACTTAGTGCTATTAAAATGGCGATCGAGTTTTAGGGCTAGTAATCCGAACTCATAAGCGGTTTGATAATCTCCTTCATTTGCTAAATTCATTCCATAGAGACAGTAAGCAAAACCAGAGCTTTCGGCATTGCCATATTTCAATGATAAATTGAGCATTAATATAGGACTCAAAATAGCTAGATATTGACGACCCGCCATATAGGTAACAGCCCAAAGGTCTACTAAAAGACTCATACAGATTTTTTTTACGGGGTCTGTCATTTCTGGTAGATTAAATAAGTCGGCTGGACGAACTATTGCCAGTTGAGTTTTCAACTTTTCGAGTTCAGTTTTAATAGCTTCTTGCTGTTCTTCAACGGTGAGAGGTAGTGGCATCCCCATAATTCTCAACCCTTGCAGTCCTGCTTCACAGCCTGCTTGGAGATTCTCACCTTGAGTCATTTTCAGGTACATTTGAATTGCATAAATATCGGCTAAATCGAATTTATTTTGAGTACGATTTAATGCAAAATCAAACAGTTTTTCTGCCTCAGTTAAGTTGCCTGTCAAATATTCACATTCGGCACGTTCTCGATATAATCCAAAGGTGAGTGAATAATGGGTTTCCCAGCTATTTTCCAGCAGCAATTCTAAGCCTGACGTCAAGTATTTTACGGCTGCTTTATAAGCTGTAGCAGCTTTGGCTTTTCTCCCCGCCATGAGATTGATTTGAGCAATTTCATCTTTTGCGGATTGCTGAGTAATAATGCCAATTCCCTGATTTAACTGATTGACAATATCAAAAATCTTGACTTCAAGAACTTCCGGCGATGTATTGCGTAGCAGCAACTGGCCAATTTGGAGATGTACTGCTTTTTTATGAGATTCGGGAATTAAAGAATAAGCAGCTTGTTGAACGCGATCGTGAAGGAACTTATAGCCAACAACCTGCGAACGTTCTTGAGAAACTGCTTGATTAACTTCCCCAACATAAAACTTATAAACTTCACTTTGGGGCAAAATTAACCCTTCTTGTAACGCTTTCCATAAACAAGCTGCTGTTTCTACTTCTGATTTTTCTGAAACAATCGCCAAAGTTGTTAAATCAAAAGAGTTACCAATACAAGCAGCTAGTTGCAAAACCTGTTGGGTTGAGGACGGTAATTTTTGTAATTGTAATGCCATAAAAGTCACAACATCATCTGTAGCCGCTTGTGTTGTAACTTGGGCGAGATCGCATTGCCAACAACCTAACTCAAAGTTAAATTGAATTAATCCATCTTGATGCAATGCTTTGAGAAACTGGGTGGCGAAAAATGGATTTCCTTGAGTTTTTTGATAGATGAGTTGAGAAAGAGACCAGGCCGAACTTTCCGGACATTTGAGCGTTTCAGCAACTAATTGATTGACGGTAACTCGATCGAGCGGTGCTAAAGTAATTGTATTAATCGTGAAGAGGGTTTTTTCAATCTCACTCAAAGTCAACATCAATGGATGTCAACAAAGTCAACATCAACAAAGTCAACATCAACAAAATCAACAGCAACCAAGCCAACAATCAAATCAAAAGTCACCAAATAATCCTCAAATTAGTTGGGATTATTGGGTAGCTGAATCGACTGAAGAGGAAATCAATAAATTGATTGCAGAAAGGCGATATCGGCCAGAATTTCTATCAAGAGACTGGATGGGACAAGTCCCAAACAGCGAGACGAGTCCCAAACAAACCCAACAGTCACAAGGTAAACCGAGTCAAGCGTCCCCAAGTCCCAGGGACGAGTCCCCCGTCTCAGGAATGCCACAAAATCCTCCTTCTGTCCCCCCAGCTTCGCCTGTTGTTTGGGACGAGTCTCAGTTTGCCAAATACTTTCCTGATGCAACAGAGGTGGAGCTTTTTGAAGAGATTTTGAGCTACTTAGATGTTAGCAGAAATGCTAGCGACATCATCAAAAATGTGCTGCGGTGTAAGCGACATGAACCAGACTCACATCGCTCTTATAGTAATGTGGGCAAGCCCTGTTTTTGCTACTTAATTCGCAAGTATGCTCCGCCTATTTTGATTGCTCACTTTGCTGATTTTCTTAAGTAATTGCCACCAAATATTGAATACTTTTCCTTGGGAAAGAAGCCAATCGTAACCACGCGAAAAGTAGGGTGCAATCCCCTACCCAACCTGGGCTTGTCCCAACTATAGAGGTTTTCAGTTGCATTATGTACTGCTGGGTAATTGCTAATTGCTATTTGCTAATTAAGAGCGGTGCTTACCCAATTAAAAACTGCTATATTAATTCGGTTTTACAGGAGGTAAAATCCTTGACTAACAACAATAGTTCAATAGTTCATGTTCCTTTACAACCCAATTATCAAACGCAATCCCAACAAACAGTTGTGACTCGTGTTGTGGTTGTTCCTAACTATGATACTGATAGCAACCCCTGGGCGGGGTACGATGCCATTTGTTTGTGGATTAAAGCATTACGCAAGTGGCCAATTCGCACAGCTAGTGTCAGTATTGGGTTGATTTGGCTATCAATTTTTGGGTTTTTCTTTGTCTGGAATGCCTTGATTTCCAGACAGCAAGTAGCAAAGTCTCCAGACCCTTTTAACCCGGCTCAAGTTGGCTGGGCAGTTGGTGGTGGTTTGGGCACCCAAACAGTTAATTATGCCAATACCAGCTTTTCTCCTACCTTTGCTAGTTATGGAGGGGGTCGCCAATTGACAAGAACTGAACTGCGGCAATTGCAGCGGGGTGCTCTGCAAACTGTACCTATTTCTGACAACGAATAACTTGGGTTGGTTAATTGTTAGTCGTTCGTTGTTGGTTCGGGGTTGACTAACACCTAACTAATAACAACTAACCAATCTCACAACTAACCAATTTCAGGATAAAGCAGAATTTTATAAGTATCTGCTGTGGGTTTAACTGCCAGTTCTACAGCTTTGCTCAAGTCTTGCAGAGGATAGCGATCGCTAATTAAAGCATCAACGTCAATCCGCTTATTAAATACTATATCAGCAGACAGAGATTGTAACCGAAAAGATGAACTATAACTGCCCATCAAATCAATCTCTCGGCGATAGAGTACATTGGGATTAATCGGAATTTCCACCTCGTCAGGAAACTCAGCAAAAAATAGAATTTTCCCGCCTTTGCGGGTACAGTCAAGAGCTTGAAAAAAGGCTTTTTCGCTCGGCACTGCTAAAATACTGGTATCAACACCCATCCCACCAGTAAGCACCCCGATCTTAGCTTGTAAATCGGGATCTCGCGCGTCAAAAGCTGCTTCTGCACCTACACTCAAAGCTTTTTCAATGCGAGAGGGCAATAAGTCAGTAGCGATCGCTCTTCCTCCGAAATACTTCACTAGCATAACAAACATTAACCCAATTGGCCCAGCTCCCACCACTAACACCGTTTGTCCGGGGGCAACTTGAGCTTTTTTAACTGCTTTCAGACAGCAGTTAGTCGGTTCTACAAAACTAGCTTGTTCAAAAGTAACACTTTCTGGTATAGGAATTAAACCACCATTGCGAACAATGTGGCCTGGTACTTTCACATATTCGGCAAAACCGCCGCCACTGGGTGCAAAACCCGCAGTTGTCGTGATATTTTTATAGGTTTCGCACATGGAAAAGTTCTCATTAAGGCAGTAGTCGCAGTGCATACAGGGTATGTGGTGCATGACGACTACTCGCTGGCCTACTTGCCAACCGGTGACGCGATCGCCTACCTTAGCAATTACACCCGCAGTTTCGTGTCCAAAAATGCGCGGCGGTTCGTAGAGAGGATAGCGAATTTTTTTTATGTCCGATTGGCATAATCCCACAACTTGTACTTGTACAAGCACCTCATCAGTTTCGATTTCAGGTACGGGAATTTCTTCGTAGCTTAGCTGATTGACACCCCGGAACACTTGTGCTTTCATATTTTTTCCTTTATTGCCCAGCGATATTTAGAATTTAACACTAATAGGACTTATGCTACTCAAAAGCGATATTCTTTTTTTAAATCATTCTTCTACCGCTAATAATCAGATTATTTATTGTAA
>NZ_CACA01000333.1:0-6752 GCF_000180455.1 Kamptonema sp. PCC 6506 | reverse complement strand
TACCTCTGGTTCATAATCCATTAGGTCGTAAGCTTTTCCCTCTTCCCTCTTCCTGAGCATCTGAGCATAGGAGGCATCTTTTAGAAGTCAGATTCTTCTTAACTGAACCGTATTGGGATACAACGAGGCAAGAAAACACGCCCTAGGGGAAGAAGGGAAAGAAGGGAAAGAAGGGAAGAAGGGGAAGATGGGTAAGAGGGGAAAGAAGGGTAAGAGGGTAAAATGAGGAAGAAGGGAATAGAATCTGAATTGAGAATGTCCTAACCGCCTTGGCGGTTGCTACATTTTATATTGTACCGATGTTCTCAAAAAATCATTGAATATCAAACGGATTTCAAGCACTCTTTCAACTTCAACATTTATAAATTAATTATGGGTTTACGAGCTTTATTGAGCCATAAACCCGATGTCCTCAGCCCTACTTATTACCCAAAATTTCGCGCACTCGATAAATTGGTCTTCCCTGAGATTCGTGATAAGTACGCATCAAAATTTCTGCTAACAAACCAAAGCTAAATAACTGGACACCAGCTAATAGCATAACTACAGCTAAAATCAGCAAAGGACGATGGCCAATACTTTGACCTAAACCCAGTTTTAGGATAGTCAAATAAATACCTAAAACCGTACCCAATGCCATCGAAATCATCCCTAACAAGCCAAAAACGTGCATTGGTCGGGTTAGAAACTTTTTCATAAAAGTAATGGTGAGCAAATCCATCAATACCCGGAATGTCCGCCAGATACCATATTTGCTTTTACCATAGCGACGAGCATGATGTCGTACTGGCATCTCCGAAATTCTCGCCCCTTCAATAAAGGCTAAAGCGGGCAAAAATCGGTGCAATTCTCCGTAAAGATTCAAGTCGGCGGCTAATTCTGCCCGATAAGCTTTTAGCGAACAACCGTAGTCGTGTAAATTTACACCCGTAACTCGACTAATTAACAAATTAGCTAGTTTCGATGGTAGCAGACGGCTAATAGAATTATCTTGTCTTTTTTGCCGCCAACCGCTGACTAAATCGTAACCTTCATCTAACTTAGCGATTAAGATGGGAATATCGGCTGGATCGTTTTGCAAATCCCCATCTAAAGTAACTATTACACGACCAAGAGCGTGATTAAACCCCGCTGACATTGCGGCAGTTTGTCCGTAATTGCGCCGCAAAATTACAGCCCGGAGGTCATTCCTGCTGTTAGCCTGTTCCTTGAGTAATTGAGCAGAACCATCTTTAGAGCCGTCATCGACGCAGATGATTTCATAGCTGAGTCCAGATGTCTGAAGGCTAGATGCGATCGCGTCTATCAAGTGAGGCAAACTCTCCACTTCATTGTAAATCGGGACTACCACTGAAACATCAGGTGCCGCCTGTGCATCACCTGGTTCCCCTGCCAATTTTTCTAAAAATAACGCCGTACTCACTTCTCTACCACCTATTGCAAATTCATCATTAGACATTTTCAGTCAGTTTTCTGGGAATAGTACCAAAACAATCGCAACTAACAAATACTTATGAGCCATTGAAACTATAACTTTTGACTACTCTACCAGCACCTCGCAACAGCCGATAGTACCTCTGACTAACGAGATCCCCTTCTGCCGACAAAATATCAATGCCGATGCCGTTGCGTCCTTGTTCTTTCCCAGAGCTGTGAATGTAATGCCCCTCTCCTAGATATAATCCTACATGAGTGGCCTTTTCGGTTGTTCCAAAAAAAATTAAGTCGCCTGGTTGTAAAGATGCTAAGGCAATTGGTTGGGTAAAAGCTTCCTGCTGATAAGCATCTCTGGGCAACCAAATCCCTAGAGAGGCAAAGGCAGCTTGCATTAGTCCTGAACAGTCATAATTTGGGCCAACTGTCCCTCCCCAGAGATAATGGTTAGGTTGGTTCATGGCGTGGCGGGTAAAGGCGATCGCACTTGGTAACTTATCTCTAATTTCAGCTTCGGAAATCACTTTAGCTTGATAGGGTTTTTCAGCTACCTCTAGCAACTGTGCATCTTGGATAGCTAACCATCCTGGATAGTCATCCTCGCACAGCCGAACCCCGTAGGCGTAGCCAGCCGCAGGCATCGCTACCTCAAGATTCTCTTTCCTTCCCTCAGATACCAGAGGTACTGGGGAGTCCAAGACTATTCGTAAATGTCTCCCCGCCGCCGCCTGAGTTGCCAAGCGATCGCACTTCGGGGAATCATAGATATTGATATTGGCTTGGCACTGATACTCCACAGTATCGGATAATTGGTAATTGGTCATTGGTAATGGTTAATTGCTAATTGCTAATTGCTGATTGCTAATTGCTAATCTTCCCCATCTTCCCCCATCTTCCCCATCTTTCCCTAGCCCCTAGCCCCTAGCCCCTTCTTCTATGACATTTTTCCACAAAGACGAACAATTAGAAACGCTTGGCAATAAGATTGTAGAGACAACTAGGGCAAAATTTCCCGAATTGGCTGTCGATCGCATAGCCGTTACTTGGATAGTTTACGATCCTCCTGTGATAGTAAATACAGGTGGAGCCCTAAGTCCAGCCGAATTCTGGAAATATCAAGTACGAGGTTTTAGCGATCGCGGCAACGATCGCATTTACCCAGCCAGCGTTGTTAAACTATTTTACCTCGTAGCTATTTACGAATGGTTGGAAAAAGGCATGGTGCAAATAACATCAGAGTTAAATCGCGCTATCCGAGATATGATAGTTGATTCCAGCAATGATGCTACAAGTCTGGTATTAGATGTTCTTACGGGCACTACTAGCGGCCCAGAATTGCCGCCAGGCCCTTTTGAAACTTGGCAAAAACAGCGCAATATTGTCAACCGTTATTTCCAGTCTCTCAACTGGGAAGAATTAGAAACGATTAATGTCAATCAAAAAACATGGTGTGATGGCCCTTACGGTCGGGAACGAGCTTTTTTGGGAGAATTAATGGAAAATCGCAATATGCTGACAACTAATGCAGCAGCGCGTTTGGTACATAGTATTATTGGGGGAGTGGCTGTGTCTTCTAAGGTTTCACAAGCAATGATGGCTTTGATGAAGCGATCGCTAGATCCGGCAGACTTAGCCGCAGATCCCGAAAATCAGGTGACAGGTTTCTTAGGTGGCGGACTTCCCCTAAATGCGAATTTGTGGTCAAAAGCTGGTCTTACGAGCACAGTTCGTCATGATGCAGCTTATATTGAATTACCCAACTTACAGCCTTATTTGCTAATCGTATTTACTGAAGGAAAGGCAAATAGTAAGAATGAGGAAATTTTACCCTTTGTTTCAGCGCAATTTGTAGAAGCCATGAAAAGTTTATAAGTTATTTTAATTGCAAGGTGGGCGCTGCTATTATCTAATCGCATGAAATACGATCGCGGTTTAGCGCCCACCCTATATTCCTCACATTTTTAATTTTTAATTTATATAGCAACCGCCACAACGGTTAGGACACTCGCTCATGGCTTAAACCATTAACTCTCTTCCCTTCTTTCCCTAGCCCCTAGCCCCTAGCCCCTAGCCCCTAGCTATAAAACGGAGAGGGAGGGATTCGAACCCTCGGATAGGAGTTACCTGCCTATCAACAGATTAGCAATCTGCCGCTTTCGACCACTCAGCCACCTCTCCCGACGAGCGACTCTCATCATAACACATAATTTTCCTTTTGCATCCACTTCGGTAAAAAAAATTTGAACCCCTTGTAAAACAAGACATTGCAGCCTTTTCGCAGCCACTAGGGAATCATCGGGCCATCCCCAGAATTTGCCACAGCCCCAAAACCTCTAGCGATTAGATGCTTTTCCCAACTCCAAACTGGATTCAGGAAGAACTTTTTAGTGTACTCGTATCCCAATCGATAGAGTTGAGCCTTGCGGTCAACGCTGAGGTTGAAGTCCGTCGCCGTCACCTTCGCTTCAGTCACATCAATATTAATCACCCGACCCTTATCCATCTCCCGTTGATGGTAACGATCTCTAGCATTCATCATGGTTCTGAACACCGCTGACAATAGACTCAAGGGGCCGTTGACACTGACTTGATCTTCAATTCCCTTGTCAAGCAATCGAAAGCCAAAAGTAAACCAGCGAGGCGGCTGTAAATTCACACCCGGTTCGCGGTCATAAATCCATAAGGGAAAATTGCTCAAAATTCCCCCATCCACAATCAAATTATTGGCTAGCTTTCCGGGCTCAAAAAACAGCGGAATGCTCATCGACAGTCGCACAGCCTCAGCAACGCTAAAATCTTCAGCATTCACAAGTTGCATTAGCTCATACAAACTATCGTATCCAGGCGGATCGCGGCGCTGCAAGTCATCGGGTAACACCAACATCTCCCCCCGACTAATATCAGAAACAACTACCTTCAACTCGCGACCGCGACCCTTAAGCTTCACATCTGCAAAGGTTCTGAGATTGCCAACGCTGAGAGTTTCTTGCAACCAATTACGAAAAGGCTCAGAAGAATACTCTCCCATTTGGCGAGAGATAGTCAGCAAAGCGATCATCCCCACTGGAAAGTGTAAGTCATCGGCCGGATCGCCATTCCAAATCAGGGGGCTAGTTTTCTTGGTGAGGAATTTATCGTTGTAGTCTAATTCCCCTAAAATCTTCTCTAACTCGTCAATAGAGAAATCTGCTGCTAAAAATGCAGCCGTAATTGCACCCGCAGAAGTGCCGGCTAATTTGCGCCACCGTAGGCCCAAATCGGCGCAACATCGCAGGGCACCTAAAAAAGCAATCCCCCTTACGCCGCCTCCCTCGAAAATTGCATCGGCATAAATCTGACCTTCATCGTCAGGAGGCGGCATTTTCTTGAGAATAATTTCTTTCTCTGCTGGAGAAAGCCTTAAATTTCCTTGTTCTAGAATCTGCTGGGGATACCACTTGGCCATAGCGAATGCCTGATTAAGTCCTAAAGATATTAGATTTTAGATCGGGAACTATTCGGGAGGTTCTGGTTCTGGAGGTTTTGTGGCATCTAGAGCTTCCTTCACTCGTTGCTGGACTTGCGATCGCACTTGTTCGTAAGCCACCGCCGCACACCAAGGCCGTAAATTTAATACTGTGGCATCGTTGGAGATAGATGTCACTAGACAAGTCGGCTCTGGCTCATCTAAAACTAGCGGATGAGATGAAGCCACTTCCAAAAACTGAGCAATAGTCGGGCCAACGGCGCGATCGCCAATATTCACCTCAATATCAACCCGTCTTGTCCCCATAGCCGTCGTATTTTTCAGCGTACCGTTAAATAGCTGACTATTAGGTACTGTAATTTTTACATGATCTGCTGTTACTAGGGTCGTGGAAAAAATACCAATACTGTCCACTACCCCCGCTACGTTTCCTCCTTCAATAAAATCTCCGACTTCAAAGGGCCGCAAACTAATCAGCATCACCCCCGCAGCGAAGTGAGATAGGGTATTTTGCCATGCTAAACCGATCGCCAAACCCGCAGCCCCTACCACCGCCACTAAGCTAGCAGTCTGAATTCCCAACTTATTGAGGGCCGCCACCGCACCCACGACAAAAATCACAATCTCAGCGGCTTGTATTAGGAATTTTCGCAGGGTGGGCTCTGTACGGCCCAAGGCGCGACGAGTAAAGCGACCAGCGATACCACTAGCAAACCGTGCAATCAATAAAATACCAATTGCCCAGAGAACTTGAGGGACTATTTGAAACCCTAGTTCTAGTATTTTTTTCCAGAATTCTATGGCTACTTGCAAAGTCTGGAATTTCTCAGGATCTAGCGATGTTAGTGAAGATTGAGCAATAGTTATAGATGACCTGATGGCTGTCATATAGAAATTTGTTGGTGGTTAGTAGTTGGTTGTTGGTTGTGGCTTAGTGGTTGCGATCGCAATATTAAGCGATTTTAGTATTTAATTTCTTTTGCTGGTAGGTGAAGTACAAAAAAAGATTTTTGTAGGAGCGGTGCTGATTGGCTACCTGTCTCGATTCCCGATTTTTGTACTGTACTTCATAAACCTGCAATCTGCTATCAGTCTCTTTGTCATAACTTAAGCAGGGATACTAGATAATTTGGTTTAAGTCCCGTTAGAATATTACACTGCTGGTATAAGTCCCAAGTCAGAATTGTTCGTGAGGCAGTATGCTCCTAATGAATCATTGGCTGTTTGGGCCACCCATTGTTTCAGTCCTGACTAGGATAAACTTTCATAAATTTTAAGAGGTAATCAATGGCAACTATTCGTGACGTTCAAGGCGATCCGAGTTCAGCGTGGGATGATTTGAGTTGGACAGATATGAACAGCGCTGAGCAAAAACGCTGGACGGTGCTAGGTTGGGATGAGGATAGTTGGGAAGAAGAGACTGACCCTCCTGAGTCTAACGATCGATACTGGGAAGATTTAACCGATGCTGAGAAAAATGCGGCGCTCGAACTTGGTTATACACAAGAATTATGGGATGAGGAATAAATAACTAGGGGCTAGGGGCTAGGGGCTAGGGGCTAGGGAAAGAGAGGGGGAGGATGGGGGGAGATGGGGAGATGGACTAGGGGCTAGGGTAGAATTTCTAGTAATTAGTCAGGCGATCGCATCACGAATAGCAAAGAATACGGCGAACTAAAGTCTCCCCCCCGGCAAATCCTTCCATCACTTCAATCCCAAAGATTGAGTCTTAATGCTGGCAAGCACAACATTTTACCTCGACAAATTGCGATCGCCAATCTTCTTACCCACATCGGTAAGTAAATCCACCTAATTAAACATAAGATCGGGATGGCTAAAAAGCTGACTGTAG
>NZ_CACA01000334.1:0-25284 GCF_000180455.1 Kamptonema sp. PCC 6506 | reverse complement strand
GAAGGAAGAGAATCAGCGAGTTTGGTGGAACTCAAAATGTCTTAACTGCCAAGAATGTTGCTATAATCACTCTTTTGTCATTTTGGTCAGAGAAAAAGGCTTAAGCTATTCTACTGACCCAAGAAACCGGGTTTTTTACCAAATTTCTGAACATCAACAAACTATTTTCCTAAAAAACCCGGTTTCTGACTCCTCTCAGTTAACAGTTAACAATTAACAATTAACAATTAACAGTTAACAGTTAACAGTTAACAGTTAACAATACTAGAGACTTGCAGTTTTTCCAACTTCAGCCTGAGTAGCAATTGGTTTGACATCGCTGTAACCCATAGTATCAGCAACATCCCGCAGCACAGAAATTTGCTGCTCAAAATCAAGACCTTCCACCTTACTCAAAGCATTATTAACAACTTGAGTGGCTTCATAACCCTTCGGCAAATCCACAACATTATCGCCCATACCCACAGCCCAAGCATACCACACCAACAACTTATTATTAGCAGTAAGAGCACCGTAAGCGCGAGAATATTCTGTATCCTCGCCGTTGGCAATAGCCCGCATCACATTTAACTGCTCCTCCTGTGATAGCCCATAGAAGTTATCTAGCAGCAGTGGTGCTAGTTCTGGTTCTGCTGCTGCTGGAGCTGCTGGTGTAATTGAACCGCCCATCTTTTCATAAATAAAGTAAAGCAGTGCCAGTTTATCATCTGTACTCAAAGTGTTAATTGCCTCAATAACTTCTTGAGTGTTTCCTGAGAGAGTATGAGTGCTGTCAACGTTGGTTGTTGATTTCATGTTTTTTCCTTGGTAAATTCTTCCAGCTTATTAATATCAAGATTCGAGAGCTAGAGTCACCTGCCTCCAGAGGTAATAAGTAATTAAAAATTAAAACATTAAACTAAAAAATTAAGCCTTATATGCTAAGCATTCTGACTAATTTAGGCGGAGATGCTCAGCATTAATTCCCAAATTAAATCGACCTTTAGATAGAAGAAAATAATACATCTACAGGCAGAGTTAAAATTGTATTTATTTCAGTCATACTCGATACATTGAATACAAAAATCTTAACTAAAAGTAAGGAGTGCCCAATGTCTGAGGCGACCACTGAATTAACAAATTCTCAAAGTTTTGACGCTCAGCAGATAGCTGAGGATGTGGAATCAGGGGAAAAGAAAGTACCGCAGGTTGACGTATCAGCAGACTACGAAGCTTCCAAAGAATTCAGTGTCAGCGAAGTTGACCGCACGGGTGCTGGCTCTCGAGCAGCAGAAACTGCTACGTCTCCTAAATTTAACGTTTCTGCTCCTAAAAATACAGAAGTGAAAACCCAAGGGAGTGGCAACCGCGACGAATTTCTCTCAATGGCTAAAGAAATGAACCCGGAAGCGGGAGAAGTAGGAGCAGTCAGCGACGAACTTTTGCAAAAAGCTCTTGATAAAGGGACACCAGGATAGTAACCCGATGTCAAAAAACAGGGCTAGCAGATAGCAACTTGAATTAAGTCGCGTTACTTGACGCGGCTTTTATGTCTAAATGGTGCAACTATATCTTCCTCACGAAAGAGGCAGTAAGAAGAGAAATATGATAAAACTAAACCGAAAACAGTATTATGCTTCGTATATCTTGCCAGCCAAGCGATTCAATGAAATCTTTGCCGATTCCAAACTCTGCTAAAGCCGATCGCATCCTTGTAGTTGATGATGCTCCAGATAATGTGTTATTGGTGCAAACCATACTTGAAGATGAGGGATATGAAATTAGCAGCGCCGAAAACGGCTTTTCGGCCTTAGCTCAGATCGAGCAGTCTCCTCCCGATCTCGTGCTACTGGACGTGATGATGCCGGGAATGGACGGTTATGAGGTGACTCAGCGCATCCGTCAGAATGAAAAGCTGCCTTTTATCCCCATCTTGTTGATTACAGCTCACGATCAACCCAGTGTAGTGCAGGGTTTAGATACGGGAGCAGATGATTTCATCCGCAAACCTGTTGAGATGGACGAACTACTGGCAAGAGTGCGATCGCTGTTGCGGCTTAAGCACAGCGTTGACGAACGAGACTTAATCGCCCTGCAACGGGAAGATTTCGTCTCCCGCCTCGCCCACGACTTACGAACACCTCTGGTAGCAGCAGATCGGATGCTAAGTTTAATGCAGCAGGGTGCTTTGGGGCAAATATCGGCTCCCATGCAAGAGGCTTTGGGGACGATGGTTCGCAGCAACCAAAACTTACTTAAAATGGTGAATATGCTGCTGGAAGTTTATCGCTACGAAGCGGGTCGTAAAACTTTGAGCTTCAGCAGCGTTGACTTGCAACAATTACTTTCTGAGGTGACAGAAGAATTAGCTCCCCTAGCAGATGCTAAAAATCTGGCTCTGAAATTAGAATCAGTCCTTGATGCCGATAGCTCTGAAATTAGTAAATTCCGAGGCGATCGCCTGGAATTATACCGCCTGTTTACTAACTTAATCGGTAATGCGATCAAATTCACCGATGCTGGTAATATTGACATCTGCGTGCGGGTAATAAAAAACCCGATTTTTACTAATAGCTGGAACAAAGCCGTTTCATCATTAGCGGTCGAGATCCAAGATACCGGGCCCGGTATCTCTCCAGAGGAAAAAGCAAAGTTATTTGAAAGGTTCGGGCCCGGAACTCATAAACGTTCTGGTACTGGCTTAGGTTTACACCTGTGCCGGCAAATTGCCGAAGCTCATCACGGCGCGATCGAGGTTAAGTCTGAATTAGGGAAGGGAAGTTTATTTACTGTCCGCTTGCCTTCGCAATTTTAGGTTAAGGCAATCGGATTTCTTTTTAATAAAAAGGAGAAGGAGTCTTGACACTGGAAGGTAAAGAGCTTTTCCTAGAATCGGCACTCTTTATTTTTATGCCTGCTAACGCACGTCATGCTATTAAAGCAGTGACAAACCTGATAACACTATTGACAAATCTCTTTTTAAGATTTTTTCACAAGGAGTCGTCATGACAAATAAAATTGACATAAACAAATCTGTGCCGCGCGAGCGATGGGGTGAATTTTTCGATCAGTTTTCAGATGGTAATCGCGGACGGCATATTTCCATCGAAGTCATCAATTCAGAACTCGGTAATGCAGAATTGATCAAGAATGCACCTTTGATGGCGATGGTTTACGATCGCCCTGGCAAAGGGGATGATTTGGTGATTGAAGTGGGTAAAGATGAGGTGACTTATGCTCACACGATCGATTCACCAACTGAAATTTTAACCGGACAGGAATAAAACGGCGCGATCGTAGCTATTCGGATTAGTGACGCTGCTGGGACACAAACATTGATTAAGCTACAAGCTACTTGAATAATATAGCTAGGGACTAAGGGGTAGGGACTCTCTTGCTAGGGCAAGAGGGAAGAGGGGAATAGAATCGGGGTTTGAGTTATTCAGAGCGTCCTCACCGTCTTGGCGGTTGCTATAAATGCGTAAAAACTTACTGGGTTCAGCTTATTTAAGCACCCAATCTTTCATCACCTACAATCAATAATCCTCAGCAGTCAATATGTCTGAAATTCAAAACAAAGTAGTAATTATCACCGGAGCCAGCAGTGGATTAGGTGAGGCGACAGCACAGCGACTTGGTGCTAATGGAGCCAAACTAATGCTAGCTGCCCGCCGCGAAGATCGGCTCAAAGAATTGGTTGAGGCGATCGCCCAATCGGGAGGAACTGCAACCTACCGGGTAACAGATGTCACAGATTGCGCCCAGGTGGAAGCCTTAGCAAAGGAAACTTTGAGTACCTACGGCCGGATCGACGTGCTAATCAATAATGCTGGCTTGATGCCACTCTCTCCCCTCGACCAAGTAAAGGTTGAAGAATGGGATCGGACGATCGATGTCAACATCAAGGGCGTTCTCTATGGGATTGCTGCCGTGTTGCCGATTATGCGTCAGCAAAAATCTGGTCACATCATTAACGTATCGTCTGTGGCCGGACATAAAGTGTTTCCGGGGTCAGCAGTCTACTGTGCTACTAAGTACGCAGTACGAGCGATCTCTGAAGGGTTGCGGCTAGAGTCAAACGGTGAAATCCGTTCGACGAATATCTCACCAGGAGCCGTTGCTACTGAATTGACGACCACGATTAGCGATCTAGATACAGCAGCGAAAATGAAGGCTCTTTATGCGATCGCCATTGATGCAGATGCCATTGCCCGCGCGATCGCCTACGCCATTGAACAGCCCAGTGATGTTGATGTCAATGAAATCATCATCCGTCCAACCCGTCAAGAACTGTAGATTAAGGGGGCGATCGCAAAGCAAAAAACAGTTAAGTAGAAGGAAGAAGGAAGAAGGATTTAGTTATCTAGGAGAGAAGGAAGAAAGTTTATACAGTCAGCTTTTTAGCCATCCTGATTTTATGTTTAATAAGGAGAAAATTATGACAGAGATCGTCAGCCGCGAGATTCAGCTAGTCTCCCGTCCCAAGGGGATTCCCACCCCAGATAACTTTGCGATCGCGCAAACAGAACTAAAACCGCTTCAAGATAGGCAAATCCTCGTTCGCAATCTCTATATGTCCGTCGATCCCTATATGCGCGGTCGCATGAACGAGGGGAAATCCTATGTTCCATCCTTCGAGTTAGGAAAAGCACTCGAAGGCGGCGCAGTCGGCGAGGTCATCGAGTCGCGTTCCCAAGAATTCAAGCCAGGCGATATTGTCACTTCCAACTATGGCTGGCGGGAATACTTCATAGCTGCACCAAAACATTTACATCAGGTCAACCGCGACATTCAACCCTTATCGGTTTACCTTGGTGCCCTGGGTATGACGGGTATGACTGCTTGGGTGGGATTGAATTTGGTAGAAGTCAAAGCCGGCGATGTTATTTTTGTTTCAGGAGCCGCAGGCGCGGTGGGAAATATCGCGGGACAACTGGCAAAATTGCGCGGATGCCATGTCATCGGGTCAGCCGGGTCAATGGAAAAAATCAAATTTCTACGGGAAGAATGCGGATTTGATAGCGCCTTCGATTACAAAGCCGGCCCTGTTCTCGAACAACTAAAGCAAGCAGCACCGGACGGAATTGATGTCTATTTCGATAACGTCGGAGGCGAAACCCTGGAAGCGGCGCTTTCAGCATTGCGCGTACACGGTCGGATTATCGCTTGTGGCAGCATCTCCAGTTATAACGATGAAAAACCCCAGCCGGGCCCTTCCAATCTATTTAATATGATTACCAAGCGGTTGACGATGAAAGGGCTAATTGTTAGCGATTGGTTCGATCGTCGGGGAGAATTTGAACAGGAAGTCGGCGGCTATTTTCAGGCTGGGAAATTGAAAAACCAGGAAACAGTGGTGGCAGGAATCGAGCGAGCGGTGAGTGCATTCATCGGTCTTTTTGAAGGCAAAAATGTAGGTAAAATGGTGGTAAAATTGAATTAGTTATCCACTAAGTGAGCGGGCAGTTGGTTCATTATTTGGGCAATTTGATACCCTAGATTGCTTAGATAGCAACCGCCAAGGTAAGTAGAAGGAAGAAGGAAGAAGGAAGAAGGATTTAGTTATCTAGGAGAGAAGGAAGAAAGTTTATACAGTCAGCTTTTTAGCCATCCCGATCTTATGTTTAATTAGGTGGATTTACTTAGTTAAAACATTCTAAATTACAGAAACCCGCTTATTCTCTTCCCTTCTTCCCTTCTTATCTTCATCCCCTAGCCCCTAGCCCCTAGCCCCTAGCCCCTTCTTCTTCTAGTCCCTAACCGCCTTGGCGGTTGCTATAGTACCAATGTCAAATTGAATTGCTATTCACATAGGAGAAGTGCATACTGTGGTAGAAAAAACCTTAGCGGAATTAGATTTAGGAGCTTTGCGTGCTAATCGCCAATTTTTCCCCTCTCCGGTAGCATGGGAAGACCAAATACTTTACTTTTTGATGCTAGACCGCTTCTCCGATGGTCAAGAAAATGAATATAAAGATAATCAGGGGAACATCGTTAAAACAGGCAAAACTCCCATTTTCACTGATAAAGATGCCGGCAATGCTATCAAAACTCCAGAAGATGCTCAGCGTTGGCGGGAAGCGGGGGTTAAATGGGTTGGTGGAAATCTTAAGGGACTCACGAGTAAAATAGGCTATTTAAAACGCTTGGGAGTAACAGCTTTGTGGGTAAGTCCGATTTTCAAGCAGGTTTCTTTTTACGAAAGCTATCACGGTTATGGCATTCAAAACTTTCTGGATGTCGATCCCAATTTTGGCACTCGCGAAGATTTAAAAACACTGGTCGAAACCGCTCACCAGCATGGAATTTATGTTATTTTAGACATTATTTTAAACCATGCTGGCGATATTTTTAGTTACGAGACTTCTGACCCCTATTGGCCCGGCCCTTATCCCGTAAAAGGGTTTCATGATAAACAAGGGAAACCAACGATTCCTTTTGGGCCAGTTAATTTACAAAAAAATCCAGAAGCGTGGCCAGATGGAGCAATTTGGCCGGCTGAATTCCAAGATCCATCTAATTTTACGCAAAAAGGTTACATCAGGAATTGGGATAATTATCCTGAATACATAGAAGGTGATTTTTTTAGCTTAAAAGATATTCGTACTGGTCAAGGAAGTACGGATTTTTATGAGCCTTCAGTAGGCCTTATTAACCTGTGCGAAGTTTATAAATTTTGGATTGCTTATGCAGATATAGACGGCTTCCGCGTCGATACAGTCAAGCACATGGATCGAGGTGCTACTCGCTACTTTACTGAAGCTATTCACGAATTTTCTCAACTGCTTGGCAAAGAAAATTTTTACTTAATTGGTGAAATTACTGGAGGTCGTCAAAACGCATATTCGACTCTAGATGAAACTGGTCTAGACGCAGCTTTAGGTATTAGTGAAATTCCAGATAAGCTAGCATATCTAGTCAAAGGATACCGCGATCCAAGTACGTATTTCTCCTTGTTTCGCAATTCACTTTTAATTAATAAAGGTTCTCATGTTTGGTTTAGAAACAAAGTTGTTACTATGTTTGATGACCACGACCAAGTAGAGAAAGGAAATAGTAAAAGTCGTTTTTGTGGTGGAGAAAATGGCGAAAAGGTTGTACTAAATGCTCTAGCTTTCAATGCGATGACTTTAGGTATTCCTTGTATTTACTATGGGAGCGAACAGTGTTTTAATGGTGGCGGAGATAGCGATCGCTACATCCGAGAAGCTATGTTTGGCGGAGAATTTGGCTCATTTACAAGCCGAGATCGACACTTTTTCAATGAAGAGAATCAAGTCTATCAGGAATTAGCAAAAATACTGGAAATCAGGCAACAAAAAATTACTCTGCGGCGGGGTCGCCAATATTTACGTCCTATTTCGGGAAATGGTGTAGATTTTGGTTTACCTCGAATGCTAGGAAATGAGATTCGCTCCGTCGTTCCTTGGTCGCGATTGTTAGATAAAGATGAAATAGTTTTGGCAATAAATACGGACTACAATCAGCCGCTAACTGCCTGGGTAAATATCGATTATAACTTGCATAAAGTTGGCGATCGCTTTCAATGTATTTACTCAACTGATAAGGCACAGATCGGTAATACAATAACAGTAGAGGAAAAAGGTGTTAAATGCTTTTTAGTTACAGTTCCGGCTGCTGGATTTGTGATTTATGAGCGGGTAATGTAGGTAATGTAAATTGGGTAAAGCACTAGCTTTACCCAAGCCTACTAAATTAAAAGTAAAATTGTTGAGTTAACTTCAGAAAATCGACCTCCTGCCTCCTGCCTTCTGCCTTCTATTTACTGTAAGGCTGGACTCGTTTCCTGCACAGGACGAACGATCGCAGGTTTGCTGACAGGTTTACTTAGGAAAACGGCCTTCAGTGCTTCATCAAGAGTTTCTGCCATGACGATCCGGTTTTCATAAGCAACAATTACCCTGACTAAAGTTGGCAAACTGTTTTCTGTAGCTTCTAAATATATCGGTTCAACATAGAGTAAAGATTCATCAATTGGAATTACCAATAAATTACCTTGAACTGCCTTAGAACCTTGGCGATTCCAGAGAGAAATCTGCTCAGAAATAGCTGGTTCTTGATTAATCAAAGCTTCAATTTGTTCGGGGCCGTAGACCAATCTCTGCTTAGGAAATTGGTAAAGCAATAGTTTACCGTAATTGTCTCCATCAGAACGAGCAGCCAACCAAGCAATTAAGTTATTCCGACTTGCAGGTGTAAAAGGAAGCAACAGAACAAACTCTTCTGACGTTTCCGTTGGCAGTTTCATAATCAAATAGTAAGGCTGCACAGGCTGTTGTTCGCTACCATAAATTTCGTTAGGAACCCGCCATAAATCTTCGCGATTGTAAAATACTTGGGGGTCTTCCATGTGATAAGTGAGCAAACGTTCAGATTGAATGCTGAATAAATCTAGGGGGTAGCGGATGTGACTGCGGAGGGACGCAGGCATTCGATCGAGGCTTGTGAAAAGTCCCGGAAAAATGGCAATCCAGCTATTAATAATTGGGTCAGATGGGTTGGCTACATAAAATTTTACTGCGCCATTGTAAGCATCAATTACTACTTTTACAGAGTTACGGATGTAATTAAATTGATTTTTACCTGGGTCTGAATAGGGGTAGCGATCGCTGACAGTATATGCGTCTATAATCCAGTATAGATAGTTGTTTGCCTGAGAAGTTTCGGATTTTATTTCTTCCTTATTTTGAATAGGAGTAGTAGCATTTGCTACTACTAAATATGGGTCAATATCGTAGCGAAGGAAAGGTGCAATTGCACGTACTCGCTCTTTAATATTCCGACGGAACAATACCTTAGTTTTGGGAGTAAAGTTACCAGTTAGTGCCATTTGCCAATTATTCAAATATTTAGCAAATAGCAATCTCCGCCACATAGAAGCAATCGGTATGCCACCGCTACCATCATAATTATTATAAACATTTTCATCTCCGCTCGGATAGTCAAGCTCCTTAACTTTCGTTGGTGCTATCACATCTGTATTGCTAATTTCACCATAATAAATTCGGGGTTTATCAATGGGAATACTTGCTCTAATCTCTTCGCTAGTTACTCCTAAAGTGCTCTTATTACCAGTTGTATTCTCAACGCCAATGTCCTTGACAAAATAGTTGGGCAACCCGCCTGTAGCAACTGTATTTACAGGAGAAAGAGTAAACCCATAACCGTGAGTATAAACTAAATTTTCGTTCAGCCAAGTCTGAGCTTGTTGGGGCACTGTTTCGTAGTCTAACTCCCGCGCCGAGATGATTACTTGTTGCCTTTCAGCGTTTTCTTTTCCTTCTTCATCTTTCTTAACTGTGTAACGATCGATATCAGCATCAGCAAATTTATAGTAGGGGCGAATTTGTTGCAATTGCCTATTTGTTTGCAACAGCGGACGCTTATCCCAGAGGCGAATATTCTTAATAGTAAGCTGATTTTTTTCGAGATCGGCGTAGGTAAGTTTACTTTCAGGAACGAAAGTTTTTACTTCTAGTCTTTTTAAGTCGAATGCCTGTTGTGTAAAGTCTATACTTCGCTTGATATATAACTGCTCTCGTGCTAGTTCATTGGGTTGAACTCCAAGTCTTTGTACAACTTCTGGCCCCACTAAAGTTATGGTAAAGTTGACAATTAAAAAGCCTAAGAGCATAAATTTTAAATTCTTATTTGTATGTTTAAATTTTACACATTGAAAAAACAAGAAAATACTGGTAATTATTGCTAATATACTCAAAAGTGTATAGCCAGGAAGCTGCACTGTCACGTCAGTATAACTTGCGCCATAGGTAACGCTCTGTTGAGAATAAAGTAACTCGTAACGAGCTAACCAATAACGAAATGCTATCACAAGCATTACAGCTCCTCCCAGGCCGTACAGGTGGCGCTGTTGTTGTATAGAAAAGCCATGAAAAATTCCATCACTTAGACTATTTCCTGACAGCAAATAGAGGAGAGTGCAAGATAGTAATCCATACAAAAATAACGCTGTAGTCTCAAATGCAATAAGTTGTAAAATTGGTAGGGTAAAGACGTAAAAGCTAAGATCGAGGTTAAAAAGTGGTTCAGTAATTTTAAAGGTGGTAGGTTGTAAATATTGCAATACTTTGGCCCAGTGGTTAGAGGCAATTAAAGCCAAGCCTAAACTCATTAATAAAGCTAAAGCGTTCAGCCAAAATTGAGGGGAGATAGTGAAAAGAATACTCAATGCTAGCAATACTCCTAACTGCCACCAATTAAACAATAGTTGCCTTGCCATTTCTCCCAATGAATCAATTCTAAATTCAATTGGCAAGGGAAGTAAAGTATTGGCCAAGCTGATATCTATATTCCAAAATCTTACAGCAATTTTTCCGTAGTAAACTATAAGCAAACTTATTAATAAGCTCAATCCGAATGCTGACAATATTAGCCAAGTCAATTTAATTTTTTTTGGGGATTTTTTGTTATTACTTAATAAGGAGGTATTTGTTAAATTACGACGGGTTAAGCTTTTCCTGTTTATTTCTCTCTCTCTATCTTGATTTGAAGGGTATTTGAGCCGATTTGCTAAAGCTAAATTCCCTAGCCAAAAGCTAGAGGTGACAGCTAAAGTAAAAGCGAATAAGACCCATTCCGTTATTACTCTACGCCAAAATACTGGCAGATAGCCAACTTCCTCAAACCAGAGGACTTCTGCCACGATATAGGATACGAACTCAAAAACTAGCCAAAGTCCGATTGAGAATAAAATAGCTTTGAAAATTAGTTTGTTGAAAGTCATTAATTTTGACGGAATCAGTTATATGATAATTTTACTAATTTATTGCCGATTTTCTAGAGAGGAAGGTTTAACTTGAGGTTGTGGGTCAAATCAAACAATCAAATCGCGATCGCCCTGATTATACTATTACTTTTCAGCTTTTGCCTCAACACTTGCGGCATCTGGTGGGGCTTGCCAAGTTTTAGCGGCTGGGCTGCTGATGAGCTCATACCTTTGCGAGTGCTAGAAGGTATGGAGAAAGGTTTCTCCAATGGTTGGCATTATAAATATCCTCCTGTTCACTTTTATATTTTAGCTGTACTTTACTCCCCAGTTTGGTTATTACACAAGTTAAATATTATTGATATTTACAGTTTGCCAGCTTACACCTTTCTTTTCTACATAGGTCGATTTCTGACTGTGTTCATGGGTTCTGCTCTTCTACTGATTATCTATTTGTGTGGTCTAGAAATTTACGATCGAAAGTCTTCTTTTTTTGCTGTCCTGATTACCGCCTTAAGCGTTCCCTTAATCTATTATTCTAAAACAATCAACTTAGAAGTCCCCTATCTTTTGTGGGTAATGCTATCTTTACTATTTTATCTAAAATTATTAAAACATCACCGCCTTAAAGATTATCTTTTATTTGCTCTAACTGCTACTATCGCTGTTTGTACTAAAGACCAAGCTTATGCCTTTTATCTGCTCACTCCTATATTTATTATTGTCGAACATCATCGCTATCAGAAGCAGGATAATCCAGAGCTTACCCTTAAGGATTCTTTGAAGGACAAAAGAATTATTTTGTCTCTTGCTGTAGGTATTGGAGCCTTTTTATTATTACATAATATCATCTTCAACCTGCCAGGTTTTTTAAAGCACGTCAAGTTAATCACCGCAGGTGGAGGGAGTATTCGTCCTAGATACGAGCAAAGTATTATCGGTCAATTACAAATGTTTCGCCAGACTCTAACTCATCTCAGGTTTTCTCTGGGGTGGCCAACTTATATTATGTGCTTGTTAGGGTTTACGAGTATATTATATCGCCTCAAAAATAATTATTTATTAGCCTCTCTATTAGTGCCTACAATATCATACTACCTATTTTATGTCTGTGTGGTATGGTATAATAATGTTCGCTACTTAATGCCCTTAGCAATAATTTTAGCTTTGTACGGTGGTAAATTTTTAGGAGAATTTTTAAATCCTGAAAAAACCTTATTTAAGGCTAAAGCTATATTAGTTACTACTCTATTTGTTTATACATTTGCCTATGGATTTTCGGTTAATATTTTGATGATGCAAGACTCAAGATACTACGTCGAACAATGGATGCAGCAAAACATAGATAAAAATGCTTTAATTGTAAATACTGGTGGTAACAAATATTCACCCAGATTAGATAATTTTCGCTCTGAAGATGTAGATGCTCCTTCACTAGAGCTTTTATCGACCAAAAAACCAGAATATGTTATTGTCAGCAGTGGCTATGATATTCGTAGGTTTGAAAAAAACGCCCCAGAATACGCATTTTTTGATAATTTAAACAAAGAGATCGACTACAAGTTAGTATTGAAATATCAATCTCAGCCTAAGTGGAATCTTTTCGATCGGCAAGAGTTAAGCTATCGGGATTTGGATAAAATGTATATCTATTCAAATATTGATAAAATCAACCCAGAAATAAAAATTTTTAAGAGAAAGTAAATAAAGAACATGACAAAAAAAAATGCCTTTAAATCCCATATAAATAAAAGCTTGTTGCTAATTATTATAATACTAGCAGCTTTACTGAGAATAGCCTTTCTAGGAACAGCACCCATATCCTTTTCTGTAGATGAAGCTTCTAATGGCTATGATACTTATTCTATCATGGAAACAATGCGCGATCGCTACGGTGTCTTCCTGCCTTTTTTCACCAAAGCTTTAAGCGATTATCGCGAAACTTTATATATATTTCTCACTATTCCTATAGTCAAACTTTTCGGTCTCAATGAGTTTGCAATTAGATTACCTTCAGCACTCGTTGGCACTCTCACAGTCCCCCTGGTTTACTACTTAACTCAAGAATGTTTTAACAATAAAAAAATAGCTCTTTTATCTGCTTTATTATTTGCTATTAGTCCCTGGCATATCTTTTTCAGTAGATTGGCTTTCAGAGCTATATTACTTCCTTTTCTCTTTAGCTTAGCAGTCCTACTATTCATCAAAAGTTTTAAGAAACCTAACTATTTACCTCTAAGCGCTTTAATTTTCGGCTTAAGTCTTTACACTTACTCTTCCGCTAGAGGTTTTGTGCCACCTTTCATGTTGATGTTAACAATTATCTTCTGGCGACATTTCTGGAATCATCGGCGACAAACTTTGATAGCCTTTTCAATCTTTATGGTGATTTTTATTCCCATGTTTATGTTTTGGATAACTCCAGAAGGCATGGCAAGAGCAACAACGACAGGGATGCAAACAAATCTTTTCAGTATTATTAAAAACTACCTCTCTTATTTCGATCCCGGATTTCTTTTTATTAATGGAGATCCCAACCCTCGCCGCAGCGTTTCGGGAGTAGGAGTGGGAGAACTTTATCTTTTTGAATTGGCAACTGTTTTAGCCGGAATTTACTTTTTATCTAAAACTAAAACTAAAGAGCGGAGTATCCTTTTACTATGGCTATTTCTCTATCCCATGCCAGCAGCGGTAATAGATTCCGCTCATGCTATTCGTGCAATTGTAGGTGTACCCCTATTTTCGATTCTCTCAGGTTACGGTCTTTTTCAGATTAGCAGTTTAGTGAGTTCTGAGAGAAAAAACTATTTTAAGTGGATAGCAATTGCCATCGTAACTGCCAGTTTCACAGCATTTTTAAATTTT
This sequence comes from Kamptonema sp. PCC 6506, assembly GCF_000180455.1. Lineage (NCBI taxonomy): Bacteria > Bacillati > Cyanobacteriota > Cyanophyceae > Oscillatoriales > Microcoleaceae > Kamptonema > Kamptonema sp. PCC 6506. Next base: position 11,693 of record NZ_CACA01000334.1, on the reverse strand, counting down.
TACTTTAATTATTCTCAGTACATTATTGCTAACACTTCTAAAAATTGGCAATATGGCATGAAGGAAGCTATTAATTTCGCGGAAACAAGCTCCTACAATTGCACTATAGTCAGCGACAAGTTTTGGCGACCAAATATTTATATTTTATTTTATACCAAATATCCTCCCACAGAACACCAAAAAGCGCCCATTGAACCCGATGTAACCACAGGCTATTCCATTGGTAAATATCAAATAAGTTCGATTTCACAAACCCAAATTTTGAGCGGTCAATGCTTATTTATAATTCAACCAAATGAGCTTAAAGAAATCCTGGGTAAAGGAGCAACGGTACGCGAGCTAAAATCGATCGAAACTCTGGATGGGGTTGAAAAAATTAAATTAGTAGAAGTAAATGTATCTTAGTAAAGATGGTGGAATTAATTATTAAGTATTATGTCTCTATTCTTTGCACCTAATGGCTTTAAACGTGCTACTATAACTGATAGTCTACACCGCGCAATTCCGATGAGAGCACTCACCCTTGACCGCAATCCCTGTGTCCTATTGGTTGAAACGGACGAAGCTCTAGCTCAGCAGGTCAGTCTAGACTTGAAATCATCTGGCTATGAGCCTGTGGTGGCGACGGATATCGCTGGTGGTCAACATCTGGCCGCTGAGCTCCAACCTGCTTTGATTGTAATCGATCGGATGCTGCCGGGAGAAGCTGGACTGACTCTGTGTAACCATCTTAGAAATACTGGTAATAGAGTCCCCGTACTTTTGTTAATGGCTCGTGATACGGTTGAAGATCGGGTGGCGTGTTTAGAATGTGGAGCTGATGACTATTTTCTTAAGCCTTATCGAACGGAAGAATTTTTGCAGTTAGTACGTCTTTATTTGCAGCCTGATACAACTGAAGTTGAAGAATTAAGGTTTGGTGAGTTGGTGTTAGATTTGTCTACAAGGCGAGCTTTTCGTAATGGTCGGGGCATCGACTTGACAATGAAGGAATATGAGTTACTTAAATATTTAATGGAACATTCTCGCGAAGTGCTGACTCGCGAACAAATTCTGGAAAACGTTTGGGGTTACGATTTTTTGGGCGAGTCAAATGTAATTGAAGTTTATATTCGCTATTTACGTCTGAAAATTGAAGATGAAGGAGAAAAACGTTTGATTCAAACTGTACGTGGTGTGGGCTACGTTCTTCGAGAATCTTAATTTCTTAGTGGTTTTAGCCACCACTAAGAAAGTATCCGTAACGCCGCCATCTTGGGGTAAGAATATAGCCAATATGGGGCATTACGTAAGTAAAGCGTAGGTCTTGAATTAACAACTAACAACTAACTAATTTATATGAAATATCCGATCGAATTGCTTGCTCTGGGTTTCAGCTTATTATTAATCTCTTGTTCGTCCGTAGATGCTTCGAGTACCCTGGCGAAAAGTTCCACGTCTCCAACTCCACAGGAGACAAATTTGGGTCAAATGCTCCCAATTACTGCCAAGGCTAATATAGCTGGTTCTATGATTAACCTGGAAGTAACTAACACTCCTGAAGAGCAGGCTATGGGTCTAATGTACAGGACTTCTTTAGCCGACGATCGCGGGATGCTGTTCTCATTTAATCCGCCGCGACGAGTTGCTTTTTGGATGAAAAATTGCAAGATATCGCTGGATATGATTTTCCTACGAGATGGGGTGGTAAGAGCGATCGCCCGTAATTCGCCTCCCTGTACTGCTGAACCCTGTCCCACCTATGATTCCACAACCTCTGTCGATCGCGTGATTGAACTTCGGGGGGGTCGCGCTGCTGAACTCGGCGTTAAAGTCGGCGATCGCATTGCTATCCAGTTTTTGGGCTCTAATTCCCCCACCAAGCCCACCCCTTAAAATTTCTTTACAAAAAGTTATCAAAATTGTTGGAATTTTAATCTTCAAGTCTAGGCAAAAGCCAAAAAATTTGCTAATCTATCAATCCTAGCCTTGATAACGGTAAGCTTGTTTTCCTCAAAAGTTGGTTTTTTCATAGGTGTGAGAGACGAGTCAACAGTCCAGTGCTAACTTCAGGTGCATTTTGCAACCGACGGTTAGCGGAGCGAGCAACAACAATTCTAAGCAAAAGCCCCGAATTTTCTTCTGCTACGGCTAAATTTGTCTGAAGTAGGAGCGATGGAGCAAAGTTTGGTTAAGTTAGCAGGTTGGGGTTTGAGTGGAACAGTCGTTCTACTAAATAGGTCAGGATTTACGCAGAGATACCTCAAAATACCTCTTAAAAATGGAAAATTTCAAATTTTCCCATTTTTTAACAGGAGAATCTGAAAAGCCTCCTTTTTAAGGAGATTCTGGTATCTATAAATACTTAAGTCCTAATACGTAAAATTTTACGGATTCTGTAGCTTAGCAGATGAAGTTAATCGCTGAACCTATTTTAGTGGGTTTAGAAAGCAAAAATTATCTTCGTTCTTGCTGCAATCGCGATCGCAAAACGGCTTCAACCTTAGCCAAAAGCTTAGCAAATGTTTCAGCAGTTGATAGACAAAATAAAAACTGTCCAATCCACACTCAAACATATTAGGTCGATTTCACACAATGGTGTCTAACACAGGGAGATGTAAGTCACGATGGCACCCGCTACATATACTCGATTAATTCGTTTTTTACAAGAAGATTTAGCTATTTCTCCTGCTTCTATTGCTGTCGCCGAACGCGCTGGTAGCCCTCAGTGTAGGAATAACGAGCAAGATCCTCACTCTCTGCCAATGGTTCTCTGGCAGTACGGTTTGGTGACACTAGAACAGTTAGATAAAATCTTTGATTGGCTAGCAAGAGCTTAATATTTTGGTCTGTACTTTATCAACCTGCTATCTACTGTAATGGCTAATAGCTAATGGCTAATGGCTAATGGCTAATGGCTAATAGCTAATGGCTAACTATATCAGGACTTACGCTCATGGCTCCAGAAACCCGGTTATTGAGAGCATCTGTGGGTGCAGGCGAAGTATTTTCGTAAAAAACCCCGGTTTCTTTGGTTGGCTGCGTAAGTCCTGTATATTTTAGTTCTATAAGTAGTCCAAATAAATAAACGTAAAATACTCGTACCCTTACCTAAAAATAATTTGAGAACTTGACTGTAAGCAGGCTACAGTTTACGAGTACATCCTTAATTGCTAAATGCTAATTCATAATCCAGTGTGATACCAATATAGTTTGTAAGTGAGAAAGATTAGGGTTACTGTAGTCTCCTTCAGGTCTTTTGGAATCCATGAGTCGATCTCCAAAACCTAAACAATCGTACTAGAGCAAGTCAAGCTAACTAGCTTGACTTGCTATGCCCAACAGGTGCGTAATACTTTGTAAACTTGATTAAGGAGGAAATCAAATGGCTACTGTTATTTTCTACGAAAAACCAGGATGCAAAAATAACACAAAGCAAAAAGCTTTGTTGCAAGCAGCAGGACATACCATTGAAGCTCATAATTTGCTGACTACCGCCTGGACAATAGAAACTCTACGCCCATTTTTTGGGGATTTACCAGTTGTAGAATGGTTTAATTATACCGCACCTCGAATTAAATCAGGGGAGATACTTCCCGACGAATTGAATACAGAAAAGGCTTTGAATCTGATGATTAATGACCCTCTGTTGATTCGTCGTCCGCTTATGCAAGTTGGCGATCGCCGGGAAGTAGGTTTTGAGCAAGATAAAATTGCTAGCTGGATTAGTTTAGAAGCCGCAGATGCCTCTGGGCAAATTGTTCGAGATCGATTGATTCAGGAAGATTTACAAACTTGTCCTAATAGCCATCAGCCCCATTCTATTGCTTGTAAGGTTGCCGAATGCTAATTATGCACTCTCTACCTCAATCATTAGTCCTCCCTGAGCATCCTAGCCTAAGCGCCCCTTATTATTCTCTTCCCTAGCCCTGAGCATCGTAGCCCCTAGCCCCTATTATTCTCTTTCCCATTTATTGAGGATTTTTTTATGAAAACGTCCATATTTCCCCCTGACGATCTTGCTCCTATTCCAACATCTCTAGATCGAATCTTGCAGTCACAGCTTGAGGAAGCCGTGAGTTACTATTTCTATGCAGGTTGCGATCGCATCACCCAGACCCTCTTAAGTCAGTGTGAGTGGTCAATAGAAACTCTGGATGTACCAACATTGACAATTACCTGTCCTAATGCTGAAACATACTGGCATCTTGTTAGCAACATTAAAGGTATCAGCGATTATTTATCGCGCGTGACTCGTCCCAGCAGAATTGAGGTGCTTCCTAAAGACAAGAAAAATTTTTACTTTGAAGTTGAAATTGGTGCATGAGTCGGGAACAACTAAAACCTTATAACTTCTTCTTCCAGCCTGTTGAACTCGCCAACTAAAAATAAAGCGATCGCTCTTTTTTTCAAAAAGCGATCGCCAATATCAGTTACTAGAAATCAGTTGCAAAAAGCTAGCATAATCTAACCAATAACAACCCAAAAAACAAATGCACCCAACACCATTTCCCTACTAGAAATCTTGGGGTAACAAAGAACTCAAGCGATCTAATAAAGGGTCAGGCTCCCGACGTAGAGCCTCAACCTCAGCATCCGGCTCTACAGCAAAATGCTCCTCCGGTTCAGGCTCTACCCGTCTAGGCTCTACCGCCATAGCAACTTGGGCAAACTTAGTATTGACACTTGCCTGCAACTGTTCTAGCTGTTCGCTAAGTTTAGTCAGGTGGCGTTCCAACCCCTCCACACGGCTAATTTCCTCAGCAGAAACATTGAGCTCAAACTCAGCAAACTTGAGCTGAAGTTCAGCAATCCGCTGTTCCAACCGCTGAAAACTAGGAGTAGGCCCAGCAGACTCAGAAACAGATAAAAACTGCCACAAAGCCTGCTTGCAGAGATTGCTGAAAGTTTGGTACTGAGTCAGGACTAACTCTTTTTCGATAGCCGCCAACAAAGTTTGATCCGCAGCATCCTCCGTAAATGCGACCGAGAAATTCCCCTTATTTTTTGCCCAGAGTGCCATAGGGTTCAAGCCTTATTCTGTTACTTATTTCAATGTAGCTAGCTGGGCCTCTGCATAGATATACTGTCCCAAAGCATTAGCTTCGCGCGTCGGCTTAGCCAAGTGAGCCTTAAGATTAGCCTCTTCAACCAGTGGTTTGAGAACTTCCCAGAAAAATTCACCACCGCCACCAGTGAAAACAACATCAGTTACCCGCTCTGGCAGCCATTCCATCAACCGCTCAGAGAGCTCAGTAGCAAAACTTTTACGCAGCGTAGGCAGAATTTCATCTAAATTAATCTGCTTATTCGAGCCTCTTGGCCTGTAGAAGCGCTTACCCTCTTCTTTGTGAACAGATTCCAACAGCGACAGAGATTGAGGGTCTGCCTTACCTCCAGTCTTGGCAATCACTTGTTCAGTAACTTGTTCGTAGAACTTGTTCATTGCCAAAGAATCGCTCTTGGAAACGGCCCGCGCAAAACGGAAACGGTCTACCATCAGAAAATCAGTAGTTTGGTGTCCAATATCCACAACAGCTACCGACAACTCCGGCAACTCCGGCGAAAATTCCTTATTGTCTTGAGCTTCGCACCAGATCAAACTGCCAAACCCTTCGGGCATTACCCAAACTTGGCGAATGTCAATCTCAACGCGATTTCCTCGATAAACCAGAACATGGGGAGCCTTTAGTTGGCTGATAATCTGTTCCTTTTCCTTCTCAAACTGCTCCTGGGAATAGAAAGGCAGACCCAGCACAACAGCCAACTCGCCCTTCATCTGAAAGTATCCAACACAGGAAAAAACCTTGACCAGTGCATCTACTACCTTCGATTGGTCAGCGGTGCCAAGATGAGCGCCAAAGTCGGCAGCTAGTTGACCGATCGCGTACCCGTTGCCCTGGTACTCTAGCCACATATCCAATAGGGGGTCTGTAGCCTTAGATTCAAAACTACCGCCCCGTACCTTCTCAACTGACTCCTTGGCAACATTAGACGGGATGAAAACCACGCCATTCGGATTGCGGCTCACACAAGCTTTAGTGGCTGTCCGGCCCAAGTCAGCGCTGAGAATGTTTTTAGTCGAATCAGCTACCTGTCTGGCGAGCATAGCTGGATTGGGAACAAGCTGTCTAGTTGTTGTCATTATAAATGTGTTACCTCACTGAGCCTCACCATTATCATGCCTTATCCCTTGACACTGCCAGAGTTAAAAGCAGCAAGTTTTGTGGCGATTCTTATAACTTTACCCAGATCGGCTTTCAATTGAGCATCGGATCTCCAATTCTCCTGCGATCCCTCACTCAAGAGCTCCCCCGCCCCCCGCTCCTCTATTCCCCCGCTTGCTCTAAAACCTATTGTTAAGTTAAATTTAGTTAAGATTCTGAGTGTTAAGCTCCGCTGCACTTCCCCAGCGCTGCGCTTTTATCTGATTTATCCACTCTTAGAGCTAATTGCATTTGTCAGTAACTCAGGGCTAAAGCCACTGAGCTTGTAAGAGCAAGTCTCAAAGCAAGCTATTCTGACCAGCCTAAGTCTTAACGACTACGTTATTTGGGTCACGACACCCCGGAATCCGAAGCTAGTTCCCTGCTCTGTCGTTTGCAATTAAACAGTTCTAAAGTCACTGGAACAGTGTTGCAAGCCTAACAAGCCCTTATAACATTGGCGAAGCTAACATTACCCCGCAAGGGAGGCCTAACAAAGGCAACCATTATGCGTACAGGATTGCGAGGTTTGAGATGGTAATTGTCCCATCGAAAGTACATTACAAAAGTACACCAAGCTAAGCAATTCCAAGGCGGTAATGGATACGAAGATTCACGGTGGTTAAAACCACCCGCGTCGTTTCCTTCTCAGGTCTAAAGACTCTGAGTTTCGCACTTACCGAGCTTTTTTATGAAAATAACGTGGAAAACTGCACTACTTTGGACTTTACCAGCTTTAGTCATCGGATTTTTCCTGTGGCAAGGGGCCTTTGCTGCTTCCCCCACAGATATGAGCAAGAATACTGCTAGTACCCGGATGAGCTATGGCAGATTCTTGGAGTACCTTAACGCCAGTAGAGTAACTAGCGTTGACCTCTATGAAGGGGGTCGCACGGCTATTGTGGAGGCGATCGATCCAGAATTGGATAATCACGCGCAGCGGTGGCGGGTAGATTTGCCAGCAAATGCTCCTGAATTGATTTCTCAACTCAGGGATGCCAATATTGCTTTTGATACTCACCCTACACGCAATGACGGCGCACTCTGGAGCTTAGTAGGAAACTTAGTTTTCCCGATTCTGTTGATCGCAGGTTTGTTTTTTCTCTTCCGCCGCAGCAATAATGTCCCCGGTGGGCCTGGTCAAGCGATGAATTTCGGGAAATCGAAGGCTCGTTTCCAAATGGAGGCTAAAACGGGTGTTGTCTTCGGTGATGTGGCTGGAGTTGAAGAAGCGAAAGAAGAACTTGAAGAAGTGGTGACATTTCTGAAAAAGCCGGAACGATTTACTGCTATTGGCGCGAAGATTCCTAAAGGTGTGTTGCTTGTCGGCCCTCCCGGAACTGGTAAAACTTTGCTGGCAAAGGCGATCGCAGGTGAAGCGGGTGTTCCTTTCTTCAGCATCTCTGGTTCGGAATTTGTGGAGATGTTTGTCGGTGTTGGTGCTTCCCGCGTTCGGGACTTGTTTAAGAAGGCTAAGGAAAATGCTCCTTGTATTATCTTTATTGATGAAATCGATGCTGTAGGCCGTCAGCGGGGTGCAGGTATTGGTGGCGGTAACGATGAACGGGAACAGACTCTCAACCAATTGCTGACGGAAATGGACGGTTTTGAGGGCAATACTGGGATTATTATCATTGCGGCTACTAACCGCCCTGATGTACTTGACTCTGCTTTGCTGCGTCCGGGTCGGTTCGATCGCCAGGTGTCGGTGGATACGCCGGATATTAAGGGTCGCTTAGAAATCTTAGAGGTTCACGCTCGAAATAAGAAACTGGGTGCGGATATTTCTTTGGATGCGATCGCCCGCCGTACTCCTGGCTTTACTGGTGCTGATTTGGCGAATTTGCTCAATGAAGCAGCGATTTTAACCGCTCGTCGTCGTAAGGATGCGATTACGATGTTGGAGGTTGATGACGCTGTAGACCGCGTTGTGGCGGGTATGGAAGGTACTCCTTTGGTTGATAGCAAGAGCAAGCGTTTAATCGCTTATCACGAAATTGGCCACGCGATCGTGGGTACGATTATTAAAGCTCACGATCCCGTACAGAAGGTGACTTTAGTTCCTCGCGGACAAGCACGGGGTTTGACTTGGTTTATGCCAAGTGAAGACCAAGGATTGATTTCGCGATCGCAAATTCTCGCCCGGATTATGGGCGCTTTAGGTGGTCGCGCCGCCGAAGAAGTAGTTTTCGGCGATGCTGAAGTTACTACTGGTGCAGGTAACGATTTGCAGCAGGTAACGGGAATGGCCCGGCAAATGGTAACTCGCTTTGGGATGTCCGATTTAGGGCCGATGTCTCTGGAAGCACAACAGAGTGAAATCTTTTTGGGTCGGGACTACACAGCGCGATCGGAGTATTCTGAAGAAATCGCCTCTCGCATTGATGGTCAAGTCCGGTCAATAGTCGATCATTGCTATAACGAAGCTCGCCGAATTATCCGCGAAAATCGCACAGTCATTGACCGTTTAGTTGACCTGTTGATCGAGAAAGAAACAATCGACGGTGAAGAGTTCCGCCAAATTGTTGCTGAGTACACTTTTGTGCCTGAAAAAGAGGAGTATGTGCCTCAGTTATAGGGGCGGATAAAGAAACCGGGTTTCTTAGAAAAATCTCAGATTCTCTGCGAGATATCTAGCCAGAAACCCGGTTTCTAGTTTCTAGTCTTTTTGGGCGTAAATCCTGTATAGGATTTCTAGTAAAAAACAGCTAATTCTATGAACATTAGTCTTACACCTGAACAGGAAAAGTTTATTGATTTACAAATAAAAAGCGGTGGCTATTCTTCTGCTGATGAAGTAATTGCACAGGCATTGCAACTGCTTCAAGAAAGCTACCGTAATTCGGTTGAACAGCGACTGGAAGAATTACAACAGAAAATAGCAAGTGCAACTGAACAAATAACCAAAGGACAACTAACGGACGGCGAAATAGTTTTTGCCAGAATCCAGGAAAAAATTCGCCTGCTTTCTGAGGCTCAGCCAGAAACATGAGTAGCTACAATTTTACAGATGATGCAATCCAAGATATAAATGAAATTTGCGATTACCTATTCACTAAAAAAAAATTATAATGCCGCTAGCCGCTTTTTTGATACACTAAGGCAGAAATGTAAACTTGTGGCAAATTTTCCCAATATGGGAAAAAGTTACGAGTATATATCACCCAACTTGCGTGGTTTTATAGTTGATGATTATAGCAACCGCCCAGTCGCTTAGGACGTTCTGATTTCCTGCCACTATAGATTCTATTCCCTTCTTCCCCTAGCCCCTAGTCCCTAGCCCCTAGCCCCTAGCTATATATCATTTTCTACTATCCCACAGAAGCGGGAATTAATGTTGCTCGTATCTTGAGTGGTTATCGCGACTTTGAGCCTATTTTTTCGCCAAACAGCGACAACTAAATCTACAAATTTCGCAAAGTATCGACCATCAAATTAGATTACACACGACAAATGATAAATCCAGCAGAGTATCGGCAACGGCGCGAACAGTTCATGGCTAAAATTGGCAGCGGAACCGCAGTATTTCGCAGTGCCCCAATGGCAGTAATGCACAATGATGTCGAATATGCCTATCGCCAAGATAGCGATTTTTTATACTTAACTGGTTTCAATGAGGCCTCCGCTGTAGCAGTATTTGCACCCCACCACGAAGAACACAAATTTGTACTATTTGTCCAGCCAAAAGACCCCGAAAAAGAAACTTGGCATGGCTATCGCGCTGGCGTAGAAGGCGCAAAAGAAATCTACGGTGCAGATGAAGCTTATCCGATTAATGAGTTGGATGAAAAACTACCTCAATATTTAGAAAAAGCAGAGCGAATTTACTATCATTTAGGACGCGATCGAGTTTTCAACGAAACTCTCCTCAAACACTGGCAGCGCTTAATGGCAACCTATCCAAAACGTGGTACAGGCCCAACAGCCATTGAAGATTCTAACATAATTTTACACCCAATGCGCCTCGTTAAAAGCGAAACTGAATTAGCATTAATGCGGAAAGCCGCTGATATTTCAGTTGAAGCTCACAATCACGCAATGCAATTCGCAAAACCGGGGCGTTACGAGTATGAAATCCAAGCAGAAATCGAGCATATCTTTCGCCTGCGGGGTGGAAATGGCCCTGCTTACCCTTCAATTGTTGCATCAGGTCGTAACTCTTGTATTCTCCACTATATTGAAAATAATCGTCAACTTCAAGAGGGAGACTTATTACTAATTGATGCAGGTTGCGCTTACGACTACTATAACGCCGACATTACCCGCACATTTCCCATAGGTGGCAAATTTACTCCCGAACAAAAGACAATTTACGAATTAGTTTTAGAGGCACAATTACAAGCAATTGCCGAAGTTAAACCCGGAAATCCTTACAGCAAAGTTCACGAAAATGCTGTGCGAGTTCTAGTACAAGGTTTAATGGATTTAGGCCTCCTGTGTGGTGACATTGAAGAGATAATTAAAGAAGAGAAATACAAGCCATTTTATATGCACCGGACTGGACATTGGTTAGGGTTAGATGTTCACGATGTCGGCGTTTATCAGTACGGCGAAAATCCCCAACTTTTGCAACCAGGACAAGTTTTGACAGTCGAACCGGGAATTTATATCTCTCCAGAAATAAAACCAGTAGAAGGACAACCAGAAGTCGATCGAAAATGGCGCGGAATTGGCATCCGTATAGAAGACGATGTGTTAGTAACAGTAGATGGTCATCAAGTTTTGACAGCCGCAGTACCTAAATCTGTAGAATCATTAGAATGGTAATGATTATCTAAATAGTCACTTTTACTGATTTGGAATTAACCCATCAGATTTAAAATCCGATTTCTACCCCCTTTAAAAATGTTCCGATGAGAGGGGAATACAGAAATTGGCTTTTTTATGTAGTTGCATTTATTTAATCCTAAAGTTAGATGCAAAATTTGCAATTTTATGTGTTCCCACATTTATAAAAAATTTTCCAATCAGCTTTAAAAGCGAGTAAATTCAGAACTTTACATATACTTGCGGTTTTTACTTAGGCTAGCAATCATTGTGATACCAAAACTCGTAGTAATACGCAAAGGTAACAAGCCAAATTTCCTCTTTTCCTGCCAGAATTCGCAATATCAATGCTGATAAACTAGGGATATAACCATTGCTACTGCAAAAATACTTTTGAAAACTTTTTCTTTTCTACCTCCCCATTTAACCAAATCTAGCGCGAAAGAGTTGCATTAACTTTGAGCTATAGTTTTTACGTGAATTTACGCAAATACTAAATCAGGAAACTTTATAAAAAAATTTACTTTATTTGGGAACTAACTTTTTTTACCTCTAGTCATAGTCAATATATTAGGTGCATCTCAAAAGCAGCAAATATATCTGTTGCATAACTCCATATACCCACAAAAATTGTGGGTAAAAGTTGTTTTAACTTCTGGGGTATTGAGATGCACTTGTTTTTTTGACTAGCTTTCTTCTACTTAATTTGTGAGGTATTCTATGGACTTAGAAAATCAACAA
>NZ_CACA01000335.1:0-20411 GCF_000180455.1 Kamptonema sp. PCC 6506 | reverse complement strand
CCCCTAGCCCCTTCTTTATAAGTCCTTTGCAAATAACTCACCTAAAAGGGTGAGCTCAAGATACCTACTTGGGATGAAGCAATACCACTATTTTTAAGATTATTCTATAAACAAGAGCATTTAGGAGAAAAGCAATGAAAGCTTTTTACAAAAGTATAGGATTCTTAAGCATAGCCCTGACTGTTGCTCTCGCTGCACCGACTGTCTCGCTAGCTGAAGAACCTCTCTCACTTCCGTCTGACTCCATAATTGTAGCCGATGATTTTGTGGATTTAGCCGCAAATGCTATGGAAGTTAAAGACTACCGCAATGCGCTTTATCAGGCAAATAAAGCTATTGACTTAAATCCCAACCAACCTGAAGCTTATTTTCTGCGGGGTCAAGCTAAACTACAATTAGGTGAACGAGAAGGCGCGATCGCAGATTTGGAACAAGCAGCCTCACAATACTTAAAACAAAATAACAGAGCTGGATATCAAGCTACTCAAAAAGTCTTGTCTGATGTCTAAGTGAGTAAAACTACTTATTTAGGTAATAACCAAATTATCTCGATGTACGACAGTTTCAGCACCAGCATAGCCCAAAATATGCGCAATTTTCTCAGAATGGTAGCCCTGGATTTGGCGGAGTTCAAAACTGCTATAATTAACAAGTCCTCTGGCAACTTCCTTACCTTGAGCATCGCATAATTGTACTGCATCCTCACTTTGAAACTCTCCTTCAATTTGAGTAATACCAGCAGCTAAAAGCGATTTACCAGCCTGAGAAATTGCCTTGACAGCACCTGCATCTAGGTAAAGCTTACCAGCAGGCAGGAGAACATTTGCAATCCAATGTTTCCGAGCATTAACTGGTCGAGGCTGAGGTTCAAACTGAGTACCAATTACCTCTCCTTTGAGAATTTTCTCAATATTGCGGGGAAAACGCCCTTGGGTAATGACAGTGCGGACTCCCGAAGCAGTAGCAATTCTGGCCGCCTCAATTTTTGTTACCATCCCTCCAGTTCCCCAACCGCTTTTTGAGTTTTCCGTTTGCACTTGAAGTGTTGCTAACTGTTCCATATTTTCCACCAAACTAATTGGTTTAGCGTCAGGATTACTGCGAGGATCGGCTGAGTAAAGGCGGTCTACATCTGTGAGTAGAAATAGCCAATCTGCCTCTACTAAACTAGCTACTAAAGCTGAAAGGTTGTCGTTGTCACCAAACTTAAGTTCATCTATAGCAACGGTGTCATTTTCATTTACTATGGGAATGACCCCTAACTTTAGCAATTGTTGAAAAGTATTATAAACATTGACATAACTATGGCGTTGCACTAAGTCACTTCGAGTTAATAAAACTTGTGCGATCGCCTGTTGTAGTGTTGTAAATAAGTCATCATAAACCCGCATCAGTCGCCCTTGACCAACTGCTGCAACAGCTTGTTTTAGAGCAATATTGCGAGGGCGATCCGTCAGCCCTAAACGAGCACAACCAACTCCCACAGCCCCAGAGGAAACTAAAACAACTCTATGACCTTGATGGCGTAAACTAGCCACAGTTTCAACTAAACTAGCAATAGTTGAAAGAGCCAAATGTCCTGTTTCTGGCTGAGTGAGACTAGAAGTACCAATTTTAATAACAATAGTTTGAGGCATAAATAATTGCTATCTGTTGCAATAAATCTTGAAGTTTGATTGAATTTTTCATACAGAAGCTTTCATAAGTTGAGAACGACGCTCTTTTACAATCTCAGGAATGTATCTGTTTTTGTCTTCTTGTCCTTTAAATCCTAGACGCTCATAAACCATTCCCCCAATACCAGGAATCACTTCTCCCTCTTGAGTGCGTTCGTCATCCTCAGCAAAGTATAGAAATTCTAATTTCTCGTAAATATCTTTTTCAAATTCATTTATTAGTTTTTCTTGAGATTTGTGATACATGACAGGAGCCACGATAAAAATTGTATCTGGCGTAATTTTTTGAATTAGGTTAATCAGGTTCGTTTTGACTACACAAGCTCCTGAAATAATAGATTTAATTACTATTAAATAATTGACTTGACTTTCTGTGGGTTCTTGATATTTTTTGAGAATTGGCGCGACTTTTAAATCTTCTATTTCAAAGGGCGAGAATCTTTGATTCCAAAAGCAAGCAAAAGCAACTGAATCCAAATGATTTTCTAGTTGATTCAATACTCCTCTTGCTAAAAAATCGGCATCTTCAACTGTAGAGGCAAGATAAACACTTTTCTCTTTATCTATTTTTGTGAGAAGAGCATTACCCAAACTCATTCCCAGCTTGGTCATCGTTTCTTGATATAGTTGAGTTTCTATACTTTTGTCCGTTAAGGTATTAAGTAAAGAGCGAATACGATCGTTAACGAGGGATGAGTATTTTCGGGTCATATTAAAAACACCTCTAGCTGCTCAAAGGAAGTAGGGTTATTTTTCTCGAGCAGTTCTTGAAACTGCCTAAATCGGTCAGTGTCAATACTGTAGGGCAATGTCCCCTCTTCCAGTCCATCTCTATAGCTCCAATGCAGGAAACCTTTAGTTAGATTATAGGAGAAATTGTCTATATTGCTTAAAATATTTTCTACTTGGGGGTCAAGTTGCCGCTCCTGGCTGAAAGAACAAATATAAGAAGGGGTTGACTTCTGAGCTTTCTTGAGGATGTCCATGAGGGAAATGCCAGATTTATCACTGCATAGCCACGCGCCTAGTAGTACCGTTACGACACACTCTATCTTGTCTGGGGCCGGGTTTTCAAAAGCTGATAAATACTCTATTGCTTCGCGAAAAGCTGGTTCTTGTTCGATAATTTTTACTAAATTGGGTTCGGGTGGAAAGTAAATAACTTGGCTGTATGATTTAATCTTGTTAGGGATGTTTTGATTAAGCGCTGCACATAAGTTATGAACAGAAACAACTAGGTAAAGATTTGAAGTTTTAGAATTGGCTAGATTTAACTCTTGTTGCTTTTTAAAATCATCGGCTATAGATTTGAGCCCCTTGCCCCAAGTTATACTTGTACCGCTTTTTAACTGGTAGTGATAAAAAATGTTGCTGTCAGCAAATTCAATGAGCAAATCATCAACAAAGGCAGGAACTTGAGTATAAAATTTTATCAATTCGTTTTCTTCGATCGCCCTTTTTGATAATAATGCTAGTTGATAGACAGTGAAATTAGTTTCATAGTCAGTTCCTTTCTGATTATTCGTACCTCCTTGATTTTTATTTTTTAAATAATCAAGAGCTTCATCCCCAAAAAGTTGTTTAATTTGTTCTTCTTTGTACATTGTCTCCTTTAACTATTATATTTTTAATTGTTAATGAGAGCTTAACTTTTAATTGTCAAAGATGCTCCTAAAGCTTGAGAAACCCATACTTCAAAAGAACGCATAGGATATTTTCGTACTGCTTCACCAATATTAACCATTGGTTCCACTAGAATAGTAAACATACCCAAACGATTCCCGGCCAAAACATCAGTAAAAAGGCGATCGCCTACCATTGCCACCTGTTCCACCGGCAAATTCATCGCTTCCACTGCCCGTCTCAACTTGCGGCGGGAAGGCTTAACAGCCCCGGTAATATAAGGCAAATTCAAAGACTCAGCAATACGACCAATTCGAGGCTGACTCACGTTATTGCTGACCAACCAAATAGTTACTGTTGGTTTAATTTCTTCTACCCAACCTAACAGTTCCGCAGAAGCGTTAGCTGCCCTCATGGGTACGAGAGTTTCATCTACATCTAAAACTAATCCCTTGAGTTGATTTTGGTGAAGGAGATCGGGAGTGAGATGCACTACTGAATTGCCGAGAACTAAGTCAGGCTCTAAAAGTTTGCCCCAAGACATAAATAATTGCTAATTGCTAATTGCTAATTGCTAATTGCTAATTGTTTTTTCGACTATTAGCTCTTACCGATTAGCGATTTATTGAGAATTGCGCTGCTGCTTATCCACTTGAGCGATCGCCGCTTCGTGTTCAGCCGCCGTTTTGCTGAAAATGTGAGTGCCGTCATAGCGAGCCATGAAATACAGATATTCTGTATCTTCAGGATAAAGAGCTGCCTCTAAACTCGCTATTCCCGGAGCCGCTATTGGTGTTGGCGGTAAACCGGGGTTGAGATAGGTATTGTAAGGAGATGGAGTTTCCACCTGCTTAAAAGTGAGAGGCTTTTCGCGAGTTTGGCGGATGCCCAGGGCGTACTCAACTGTCGGATCTGCCCCTAAATTCATCCCCTGTTGCAGGCGCTTACTAAATACACCAGCAATACGTTTGCGTTCAGAGGCAATTACAGCTTCTTTTTCCACAATACTCGCTAGAGTCACCCAATCTTTCAATTCCAGCTTAGTTTGCTTTTGATCTTTTTGATATAGGGGGAGAGCTACTTGCTCAAAACGGCTGAGCATTTGTTTAACCACAGCTTCGGCATTAACGCGATCGCCCTCTATTTGGTAAGTATCTGGATATAAAAACCCTTCCAAATGAGGCAACCCACTGGGCAACCAAGGATAATAGCCATAAGGAACTTGACTCGCCGCCGCTAGGAAGTCTTTAGCTGGGAAAAAGCCTTGGGCCTCAAAATAACTCGCCATATCCTGCAAAGACCAACCCTCTGGAATAGTGAAGCTTAACTGCATCACCTCTCCCTTCCAGATTTTGTCAGCGATCGCAGTCAGGGGCACAGTTGGGGACAATTCATAAGTCCCAGCTTTAAAACCGCCCTCACGGTTTTGCAGCGTCAGCCATCGCGCCCACAAATTCCAGCCCGTAGCAGAACGGATCAGTCCCGCCGCCTCTAAATCTTTGCCGATTTGTTGGCTGGAAGTGCCAGGAGGAATGGCGATCGAAACAGCACTTTGCTGAGGTTGCCCATTTTGGTCTGCTGTTTTCGCTGGGGAACTAACCCAACTCCACCAAGCCCAGCCCTGCCAAGCAAAAAAGCCCCAGGTTGCAGGCAGCAAGATTAGATAAAACAGCACCTTAGAAAAATTCTGAGTACGTTTTTTCGTCCTGTTTCGCTCGTTGCCTTTTGTCTGTGATTCTGTATTCATTGTCAATTGTTGAAATCAATTGTCGAGGTCAATTGTCAAGATTTCTTGGCACTTAACTAATGGCAGGAAAACTAATGGGACAAAAATCCTAAATTAAATAATTGCCGATTTTAGATATTTGAGTCCGTCTAAAATCTCAAATCTAAAATCGGCTGGCGCGTGCTTGCTCTATTCCAGTTCATCAAAGAATTGGTCTTCCAGCATCGGCAATAGGGGTTCTAACTTTTCAAACTCTTCTGCTGAGAGCAGTTCCGGTTTGCCTGCTTCATTCATCCGCGCCAAGATAAAGAACGGATCAAGGGGCGTGTAGATAGCATACTCCTGTTCTTCGTGATAGAAGCTAGCTAGCCACATAAGTTCCTCGAAATCCGATTCATCTTCGCTTTCGGAATCTTCTGGCGCATCCTCTTCGGAAAATTCTGGCAACTCTCCGACAACAGTCAGCGTTACAGCCGTCCGCAGGAGCTTTAAGTTATGCTCCTGTAGGACGGCTTCGGCAGTGTCAAAAATTAGAGAAATTTCGGCCTCGTCTTCTACGGGGATAGCTGCCTCATCCGCGTCGTCTCCTTGCCAAGTAAAAATTTCTACTGGCGAGTCAACGGGAAGCAGCAGGACGTATTCTTGGCCCTCTACGTCCATAGAATGCTCAATGCTGCAAGTCAGCGATCGCCCTGCTTCATCAGTCAGGGTGACGGAATCTTCGTCGGAATGTCCATTCCGTTTGGAGGATGGGGATGAGAACATTGCGTATATGTTGTTTGCACTCCACAGTACGCAAAGGTACTGGGAAATTTTCTCGCTTTTGGCAACAGCTCGGAAACGACCTGCGAACCTTTCTTTGCACAATCAGGATATCACGTAGCGGTTGGCAAGATGGAACGATGGGGGAGATGGGGAGATGGGGAAGGGTAAATAGGGAAGAGGGGAAGAGGGGAAGAGAATCAATGGTTTCAGCCATTCGGAGTGTCCTAACCATCTTGGCAGTTGTTATATATCAGAAGAAGGAAGAAGAAACCTTGTAGGGTGGGCGCAAGCTGAGAACCATCTTCGGCTATGAGTTATAAGTTTTTTGCGGCTTGTACCCACCTTACTTTATCAGCGGTTGAGAGGGTTTTTCTGCTGTTTTTTTAGTATTATAGTGATTTACTATTCTTCTAGGATTTCTACCAGTTTTTTAATTACTTCCTCTACTTTTTCCGGTGTAAAACTCCCGACTTTGTAACTAATAACACTGCGCTCAATTGTATGAGTTACTTCTGGGCGAATCTTACTCTCTTTTTTCAGCGAACCTGCGGTAAAATCTGTAGGGCTAATCGAAATTGCGTAACGATTAATAATTGGCTGACTGGTAATCTGACACGCAATTACATTTTCTCCAGGGAGTACAGCTAAAATTAGAGCAGGACGGCGTTTCGTTTTGCTAAAGTCTGAATAGGGAAATAAAGTCACTACAACATCACCCTTTACAAATCTTTCCATGCTTCATCCTCCAAGGCCTCCAAACGCCGTTCTTCCTCTGAGACGGCTACCGAGGCGGTCAGAAACCATTCAAACTTTTCGGGATTGGCTTTTATTAGTTTAAAGAAGTTTTCATCCCTGATTTTTCTGAGGGTTTGTTTTAAATTATCAAAAACTGGTTCGGGCAGTGTTTCAATCTGTTCTACAATTTCTACTTTATTTTGAAATTTCATTGTTTTTACAATGTCGCTATATTTAAACTGCTGCCAAACATCGTCTGGCAACTGTTCCATTTCTAGCTTAAAATAATATCTTTTGGGTTCCATTGCTCAATCTCCTAACTAGAAAAACTTGCCAATAATAAGGTTAAATCGTCGTCAGTGCGTTCGGTAACGCGGGGCGATCGCAAAAATGATTCTAACTGCTGTTTGGCTTCTACTTCATCCTCTATTTGTGCCGCAAACCGAAATAAGGGGGAAAAGAAGGGAACATGAGGCGTGCCGTCTGGCATCTTTAAGGCTAACATTTGCAAACCATCGGAGAACAGGGCTAAATGCGTTAATTTTCCTCGCCATACTTGCAATTGTGCTGTTTCCAAAGCATTGTCTGAAATCAGGAAGATAGTTTCATTAATGTACTCGCCACAGGGTGGAACTGTCACTGCGATAACATTGCCTTCGCTATCTCCTACCACCGCCGCACCGTCCCCAATTTGGGCAACTGCTAACAGGTAAGGAGTAGCTATAGCTAAAATTAATGTACTGGCTAAATCTCGCGCTTTGACTTCTCTAACTTTTGCTTCTGCTTCCACAGCTTCCCGCGCTGTTTTCAGGGCTTCAGCGAGCAATTGATGCCAATTGCTGTCATCTTCAAACCATGTTTGCTGGTTCTGAGAAATGGCTTCTACGGAGGCTGTGACTGCAATTTGGGCTCCCACTTCTGCAAGTGTAGCTGAACCAGCACCGTCTGCAACTGCGGCGACTAAAATGCCGTCTGGTAGAAGTTCCCATCTATGTGCATCTTGGCAGGGTTGCGATCGCTTTTCGTGACTTGTTCCCATCACTGATGCCGCTACAATTCGGCATTTAATTATTTGTCCTTTATCTTCTGTCATTTGTTGGTTGTTAGTTGTTGGTTGTTAGTTGTTAGTTGTTAGTTGTTAGTTGTTGGTTGTTAGTTGTTAGTTATTGGTCAACAGTTAACAATTAACTGTCAACAGTTAACAGTTAACAGTTAACAGTTAACAGTTAACAATTACTAAACTGTTCCCCATCCAGGGGGCGGGAGTGCTACTTGTTCGTCAATTTTTGAGTGAGATACTCTTTGCATACTAGCGGACAGCCAGATGAACATTTCGCGGAAATCTAACCCTCTAAGTTTTACGGGAGTGCGATCGACAATTTGGGCTAAACGTGAGATATTAGCGCCTTCCACGCCGACAGCAAAAAAGGCAACGCGCTTGTTAGCTTCTTCCTCTCTGATCCGCTGGGCGGCTTGTTCTACAAGCTGTTCTGACTCTCCTTGAGGTTCGCCGTCAGTAATCATAAATACCCAGGGACGGTAATAGGTGATGCCGTTGTTGCGGTATTCCGACTTGCGGGCGGCGATCATGTCCAGGGCGTAGCTGATACCAGCGCCCATGTGGGTTTGTCCTTGGGCTGTCAGCAGTGGGGACTCAAATTGGTCGGCTGTCACAAAGTCTTGCACGACTTTAATCTGGTTGTCGAAGGTGACAATGGCTACTTCTACGCGCTTTTTGGCGAGTTCGTCTCTAGTGAGGTCATCCCTAAAGGTTTGCAGTCCTTCGTTGAGGGCATCAAGGGGTGCGCCCTGCATTGAGCCTGATGTGTCCAGTAGGAGGACGCAGGGGCATCGGGGCTCTGGGTTTTCGGCAAATTCTACGGCTTCGTCGAGTCTCATGGTTCCAGGGTTGACCTTGCTGTTACTTCTGCGGGGATAACTTCCCTTCCATTGTCTCTTAAGATCCGCCAGAGGTTCCATGAGGGGCTAGATAGTTTTACCAAGGCTATTCAAGTTCACTTGCAGAAACAGGGAGTGCAGGAGATTGCGGGTACTTATCGCAGGCAACCAGTAAAGCACTATTTTGACCTATTAACTAATTTGAATGTTATTGTGGATGCAGGAGATAACTTTGTTATTGGTTGGAAACTGAATTCTTCACAAGTTGTGGAATTAACCACCACTGGAGATATTGGAGGTGGATAGGTATGGAGAAATATATCAAGTTATTACAAGAGTTTGTTGGCAATACTATTAGTGCTGATGAGTTTGAGCAGCGGTTTATACAACTGTTTAAGGGTGATAATAATCTCCAACTAGGAAGAGAATTTAAAATTTTAGACAAGCTGTTTGCCGATGTGGATGCTTATTGCAGCGATCCAGATTTGATTGAAGATCCTCGATTTGATATTGGTGAGGATCAATTGCAAGTATCGGCAGAGGAAACGCTGGATAAGTTGGTTGATTTAACAACTTCTTACACCTTAAATTATCGGGAGGACAAATGAAAGCAATTAAAGTGATGGCAACGATTGATAATCAAGGACAATTGTGTGTTGATGAACCACTAGAGTTAGAACGAGATAGCCGAGTCGAAGTGATTGTGCTCATTCAAGAAGTAACAGAAATTAATGAAGAAGAGCAACCTAAAGAAACAATTTTAGCAGATTTTCGTCAAGCTTGGCATGAAGCAATGACTGGTAAAACGATTCCTGTTGCCCAAATTTGGGAGGGAATTGATGATGTCTGATAAAGTTTCAGTCATAGCTTTTCTTCTTATTTCAACTGAGTTATGCCAATTGTAACTGTACATTTTGCAACTTGCAAATAGCTTTCAACACTTGCACTAACTGAACCGATCGCTCCCTGTCAATCAAACTTAATTCTGGTAAAATCTGATAAGTACAAGGATTTCCCCGTGTCAAATGCACAAACTGATAATTACGTCCATTCGTCGTTAATCCCCAAACAGAGGCTTGCTGCTGCAAACTTTTATAAGTATAAGTTAGTAACTGGGGTAAACCCGCCCAAGGATCGAGTGTACTATTTTTTGCCTCGACTACTAAAATCCAAAACCGCGTCGCTGTTATCTCTGCATCGGGCTGATTTACTGCTAAAATATCCAAGCGCCCTTTAATTAAAGTGTCTCCATCTTCAACTTCAATAGGTATACTATTTTCCATTGTCAGGACGACAGGAATTTTGAAAAATCCTGTTAATCTCATTAATGGTGAAAGCACTAAAAATTTAACCAGTTCTTCAGAAATTTTTCCAGCTTCTAGATAACGCCAAAAATTATGACCGATCTCCAATATTTCCTGCTGTTCAACGTCGGTTAGTGGTTCCAGAGATAAAGATTCAGCAAAAGAACCTTCTATTTGTCTTTCTAGTTTGAGAAGGCAATGAACCTCATTTAGTGAAAGTTGGCTTGCTTCTAAATTTTCAGTCATGGCTTTTTTTAGAGTCAATTTTAACAACAATTTCATTAGATCGAGACTTACGCAGGTCGTCGCAGAAACCGGGTTTTTGAGATCGTATGTGGGTGAGGGCGAAGTATTTTCGTCAAAAAACCCGGTTTCTTTGGTTGGGTGCGTAAGTCCCATATATCTTAAAATCCTAACATTTTTTTCACCTCTGCTAACGGTACTGAAGGCTGATTTACATCTTCCTCCTTGGCTTTTCTCAAATCCATCAAATCTTCCATGTCAGCAATTAATTCTTGCAGTGCTTCAAATTCTTCGTAAGGTATCACGACAAATTCCTTTTTGCCATTTTTCGTAATAAACTCAGGATGTAATGGAATCATTAATATTTCCTCCAATTGTCTAAGTGTAAGCATCTTTTCTATGTTTGACACGGTAGATTACCAAAACATCTTCCTCGATTTCAAATAAAACTCGGTAATCTCCTACCCGCAGTCGATATTCTGGCGTGTAGTTAGTTAAGCGTTTCACATCCCCAGTTAGGTTATTTTGCATTAACTCAATCTTGGTCAAAACTCGGTTTTGTACCTCTACTGGCAAAGATTCTAAATCTTTAATCGCTTTCGGCTTAAACTCAACTTGGTAATTCATCAAACCGTCGCTCATCCACAGGATAACCAAGATACTACCATTTTTATTATCTCATAACTTATCCACTCAATCAATAGTTAAAAATTTAAGTTTACAGGAGATTCTCAAGTCTTAAGGAAAATAAACATATTTTTGTCCCAACTTGTGCAAACAATAGTTAAAAAGACTAATTGAAGTTACATTTAAGAACGATGTCACAAGATACGATCGAATCAATACTGCAAGAAAAACGCTTATTCCAGCCACCGGCGGAATTTTCCGAAAAAGCGCATATCAAAAGCTTGGAAGAGTACAAACAACTCTACGATCGCGCTAAAGCAGATCCCCAAGCATTCTGGGCAGAACTCGCAGAAAAAGAACTTGACTGGTTCCAAAAATGGGATACCGTACTCGACTGGCAACCGCCTTTTGCTAAGTGGTTTGTCAACGGTAAAATTAATATTTCCTACAACTGTCTAGACAGGCATTTGACGACTTGGAGAAAGAATAAAGCGGCGCTGATTTGGGAAGGGGAACCGGGAGACTCACGGACTCTCACTTACGCGCAACTCCACCGCGAAGTCTGCCAAATGGCGAATGTAATTAAACAATTGGGAGTGCAAAAAGGCGATCGCGTTGGTATTTATATGCCGATGATTCCCGAAGCCGCGATCGCGATGTTAGCCTGTGCCAGAATTGGGGCAATCCATAGCGTAGTGTTTGGCGGATTCAGCGCTGAAGCTTTGCGCGATCGCCTCAACGACGGCCAAGCTAAATTGGTAATTACGGCAGATGGTGGCTTCCGCAAAGATGCGATCGTTGGCCTGAAAGAACAAGTAGACAAAGCCCTCGCTAACGGCGCAACACCAAGCGTTACAGACGTTCTGGTGGTTCAACGGACAAAACAACAAATCCACATGGAAACCGGCCGCGATCATTGGTGGCACGACTTACAACAAGGCATATCCGCCGACTGTCCCGCCGAACCAATGGACAGCGAAGATATGCTGTTTATTCTATACACCAGCGGTAGTACAGGTAAACCGAAGGGCGTTGTTCACACCACCGGCGGATACAATCTATACGCCCACATGACCACGAAGTGGATCTTCGACCTGCAAGATACCGATGTTTACTGGTGTACGGCCGATGTCGGCTGGATTACAGGTCACAGCTACATTGTATATGGGCCGCTGTCCAACGGCGCTACAACCCTGATGTACGAAGGTGCGCCGCGTAATTCCAACCCCGGTTGTTTTTGGGATGTAATCGAGAAATACGGTGTCAACATTTTCTACACCGCGCCGACTGCGATCAGATCGTTTATGAAAATGGGCGAACATCACCCCAAATCCCGGAATTTATCATCTTTGCGGCTGTTGGGAACCGTTGGCGAACCCATTAACCCGGAAGCGTGGATGTGGTATCACCGGATCATCGGTAACTCCAAATGTCCAATTGTCGATACTTGGTGGCAAACTGAGACGGGCGGGATTATGATTACAGCGTTACCAGGTGCGATCGCCACTAAACCCGGTTCTGCAACCCTACCTTTCCCTGGAATTGTCGCCGATGTCATCGATCAAGACGGCGAACCCGTTACCAATGAAAGCGGCGGCTATTTAGTCGTCAAGCATCCTTGGCCGGGAATGATGCGAACGCTTTACGGCGATCCCGATCGCTTCCGTCGCACTTACTGGGAATATTTGCGCCCGAAAAATGGCGATTATTTATACTTTGCCGGCGATGGCGCACACAAGGATAAAGATGGCTATTTCTGGGTGATGGGCCGCGTGGACGATGTGATTAGTGTTGCCGGCCACCGACTCGGTACAATGGAGATTGAATCAGCCTTAGTCTCTCACCCTGCGGTCGCTGAGGCGGCGGTTGTGGGTAAGCCGGATGAGATTAAGGGAGAGGAGATTGTAGCTTTTATTACCTTGGATAGTGCGTATAGTTCGAGTCCGCAGTTAGAGAAGGAGTTGAAACAGCACGTTGTCAGTGAGATTGGCGCGATCGCGCGTCCCGGAGAGATTCGGTTTACTGATGCTTTACCGAAGACGCGATCGGGTAAAATTATGCGGCGGTTGTTGCGTTCTTTAGCCGCCGGTCAAGAAGTTACAGGAGATACTTCTACCTTAGAAGATCGCACCGTTTTGGATAAATTACGCGGTGGTGCATAAGGGGATTTTTTAACCGCAGATATAGCTGGATGAACGCAGATAATTATTGAATTTATCTGCGTTTATTTGCGATTTTTCTCTCTTGATTGTGCTTTTGATAAAGTGTTTTTAGGAAACAATTTTCCTACCCCACAAAAGACTTCAACATCCAACCAATAATAATTCCCACTCCCCCAAACCGCACAGCCTGCCAAAAAGGTTGTTTCAAACTTCCCCAACTAAACAGGCTACTTTCCAAATTAAGTTCTATAGTTTCCAATTCCTGCTGAATTTGTCGCAATTCTGCCTTAAACTCAGGTAAAGGATTTCGACGCTGCTGCTGACGAATATCCTCCCGTCGATGTCCCAGTTCAACCTGTCGATCGCGATCGCGCTTCACCTGTTCGTAACGTTCCTTAACATCCGCCAGCACTCTCTCCACTTCCTGCAATGCTTGTTCAAATTCAGCTTCATTTTCTCCCGGCGACTCTTGAGGCGTTTTCATTCCGTATTTACCCTGACCAATAGTTAAGAAAACCTATTTGTAAATTAGTTATTGCTCTTGTTTGCGGTATAGTAAGAACCTTAAGTGGATTAATTTTAAATCCCTACAGGGATGGAAACCAAACTACCTCCCCAATAACTATGCTCAAAACTACCCAGTCATCACCCAGCATCAACCTCAACGAACTTAGCACAATCGAACTAGCCCAAGCACTAGCCCAGCGCCTAGCCATCTCCGAAAAAGATTGGCACAGACTCAAAGCTAACCGCTCAGCTCGCGCCAGCGAACAAGCAGCAGCAGCCTTAGTATTTTTGCTCAAAAACCAAACAGAGGAAGCTCTACCCCGCCTCAGTCAAGCAGTAGGCTGGCTAGATAAGTCAATCTCTGCTCCCCCTTGTCCCACTCACGGACACGGTAAATAGTTCCGCATTGTGAGATTGTAGGAGTATAAAAGTAGGCGATCGCTCACCTTCAGCTTTGAGCTAATAAACTTCTTTATTAACTCAAAGAGCGGGAACGGGGACACCACCCCTACAACTCAAAATTGATTAAACCCTAACGCACATAAGGCAACCGAGAACGGCGGTCAACTTCTTTGCACAGAGTTAACTCTGTACCCTGAGAGTTCCACTCCACCCGATCGAAAATTTGATAAAGAATAAATAACCCCCTGCCACATTCTTGTTCAACATGGGGGGGGGTAAAGTTATCTGTATGTGGATCGCACATAGATGGGGGGATACTACACTCACAAGGGGCGCAAAAGCCTGAACCCTCATCTGATATCACCCACAACAATTGATTTGACATAAAGGAAAAACGTACTGCAACTGTTTTGCTGGGATCTAATTTGTTCCCATGCTTAGCAGCATTCACCAAAGCTTCCTGAAGTCCTAACCGGAGTTCCGCTTTCCACGGAGCCGGAACCTCTGCTAAAAGCAGATCCAAAATAGGACAAAGGTAGAGGGTAGAAGCGAATCTAACCGTAACCCACTTGCGCCCTACGGGGCGCGGAGATAAAGCAATCACTCAGAAAACTCCCTAACTGTCAGGTGGATAACATTCACGCCCTGCATAGTTGGCTCCCCTACTATTGAATATGTCCACTTAACTGAACATTGCAATTCTACTTATATTCCTAGATTACCAAAATACTTAACAAAAGAGAATAGCTTCGGAAAATATTCTTCGGCAGACCGAACACTAGGCGATCGCCATCCCTCCCCCTCCCGATTTTTCGATACAATGGTTCAAATAACTTATTAAATCTTTACATCATGCAGGCAACCCCAGCTATTACCACAGCATCTATACCCGGCATAATCTGGCAGTGGCGGGGACAGTCAATTTACTACATCCGTGCCGGAGAAACGCAGCCCCAACGCCCTCCCCTGCTATTAATTCACGGGTTTGGCGCATCTTGCGACCACTGGCGAAAGAATATCGCCGAACTGAGCAAAGATTTTGAAGTGTGGGCGATCGACCTCTTAGGATTTGGGCGTTCAGCTAAACCAGAATGGCAGTATGGCGGCGATCTTTGGCGCGACCAACTTGATGATTTCATCACCAATGTGATTGGTCGGCCAGCAGTATTAGCTGGAAATTCCCTGGGAGGTTATGCAGCTTTGTGTGTCGCCGCTCAACGTCCAGCCTCAGCCGCAGGATTAATTTTAATCAACAGCGCCGGGCCATTTAGCGAGCCACAACCGGCCCCCGACGCGCCTCCCTTGCAAAAAGCCCTTGCTTCCCTAGCTAAGGTCTTATTTCAACAAGATTGGGCAAGTTTTCTATTATTTCAGTATATTAGGCAGCGATCGGTAATTCGGAAAACCCTAGAAAAAGTTTATCTCGACCAAAGTGCAGTCACAGCTCGGTTAGTGGAAGAGATTTATCTTCCTTCCTGCGATCGCGGTGCAGTTAAAGTATTTGCTTCTGTCTTTAGGACACCTCAAGGGGAAAAAATAGATGTATTGCTCAGTCAAATGAGCTGTCCCTTGTTAATGTTGTGGGGAGAAGCTGACCCTTGGATGAATTCACAAGAAAGAAGCGCCAAGTTTCGCCAACATTATCCTCAGTTAACAGAACATTTTATCCGCGCCGGCCACTGTCCCCACGACGAAGTACCAGAACAGGTAAACGCTTTGATCGGTTCCTGGGTGCGATCGCTCTTTAATTCGTGAAATCTACCGTCACGTAACATTGTGGAACGTGCTCTCAACCGACTCAAGCAATGGAGACGTATTGCTACACGATATGAAAAGCTAGCTACAAATTATACAGCCACGATCGCGATCGCCTGCATTCTGTTATGGTTGTATAGCAACCGCCAGGGCGGTTAAGACGTTGAAACTTTCTTCATCCCCTCTTCCCCTCTTCCCTAGCCCCTAGCCCCTAGCCCCTTAACCGCCCTG
This sequence comes from Kamptonema sp. PCC 6506, assembly GCF_000180455.1. NCBI lineage: Bacteria > Bacillati > Cyanobacteriota > Cyanophyceae > Oscillatoriales > Microcoleaceae > Kamptonema > Kamptonema sp. PCC 6506. Next base: position 4,756 of record NZ_CACA01000335.1, on the reverse strand, counting down.
GCGGTTGCTATAGTTTGAAAACACGCCCTAGCCCCTAGCTATAAAAAACCCCAGGCAAGTTTTGCTTGGGGTTTGTAAATCAGGGTGCATCTATGCTTTTTATATTCCCAAGCTAGAGATAGCTATCAGGATAAATTGCTCAAGTTCCACCGATCGCCTCGCTTAAATAATCTGCTGCTGCTTCGACTACAGCGATCGCATTTTCATAAACCATCCGCGTCGGCCCCAAAACTCCGACACTGCCCACCGGCACTGAACCTCGCTGATAAGTTGAGGAAATTAGCGTACAACAGCGGATCGGTTCTAAGGGGTTTTCTGACCCAATTCGCACTTTCACCCGCTTACCGGGCGTTTCTGAGCTACCTGATGCAAAAATTAGAGGCCAGAGTTGCTCTTGTTCTTGTTCTAGTAGATGAATAATGGTTTGAACTTGTTGGAGTTGGGAAAATTCAGGTAATCGTAGGGCTTCTGCTAAACCACTTATTAAAATGCGTGTATAAGCTGGAGTTTGAGCTTTGCGACTCAAATCTGAGAGTACAGTTTTCAATAATTCGGCATAGCGTTCAAATTCGCGACCTAATTCGCTAGCATCGATCAGTGAGAGTTCGCACAGCGATCGCCCCCGCAGTTGGCTATTAAGGAAATTTGATAATATTTGCAATTCGCGATCGACTATTTCTGCATCCTCTGGCCCAAAAGTTTCGCTGGTTTCACCATTTTTAGGTTGAGGTAACTGCATCAAAACTGACTGCGTTTCGTAGCTATCAGTCACCACAATCAGCATTACCTGTTTCGGGTCGATTTGCACCAGTTGAACGTGGCGCAAGTTACCAGTATGAGACTGAGGAAGGGTAATCAAGGCAATATAGCCGCTGACAGTTGCCAAAATTTGGGCTGCACCCCTCAGCAGCGTTTCCATCCGGCCATCAGACCAATTAAGCTGGTCTAGAACCTGTTCGACTTTACCACCTAATTTTTCAGAGGGAGCGATCAGCCGATCTACATAAATCCGGTAGCCTGAGTCAGAGGGAATCCGTCCGGCGGAGGTGTGAGGTTGATAGAGTAGTCCGGCTTTTTCTAAGACTCCCATCGCATTACGAATGGTGGCGGGACTAACACTGAGGTTATATTCGTCAACCAAAGCTTTTGAGCCAACAGGTTCGGCTGTAGTTATATAATGGCGAACTGTTGCCCAAAGAATACGTTGTTGGCGATCGGTAAGATTGACGCTCACAGGCATTTAAGCTCAATTATCGAACAAATGGCGGCGGGTTTTGTATAAAATCGATCGGTGAGATGCAAAGTTTATGGGCTAAACCCGCCTCTACTCTGAACCCAGAAACTCTGTCCTCAAAGATAGCAGATCGGAGTTGTTAATCCCACCATAACAGAGTTTGGCTAATAGCGGGGGATGGTGCGATCGACTTTTAGTGAGTAATAGTCGATCCCGCCTGTGATGTTTTTGACATTGGTGAAGCCTTGATCTATCAACCAATGACACATTTGAGCCGATCGCACCCCATGATGGCATAGAACTAGAGTTTCTGCGTCGGGATCGAGGCGGGTACGAATTTGGTCAGACCATGCGGCAAATTCGCTTAAGGGCAAAATTTCAAACCCTGGTAGGGATGCGATCGCAATTTCGTAGGTTTCTCGCACGTCTACAAGCTGCAATTTCTCTACTGATTCTTCCTGGAGACGGCGGCCTAATTCTTCTACACTAATTTCCGGTATCATTTGTGGCATTTGGTTAGAGCTTTTATCGACGGCAATATTAAAAATACTATTATCAGCAATGACAAAAAGGCAGTGTTTGTAGAGATATATCTTTGGCTTCACCAAGCAGTTGAGGAGGCAAAGCACACTCGTTAACTACTTAGTATAACATTAAATTTATGGCTTATTTACTCAATCCAATCGGGCCCCTCTACGAATTCACCTCCTGGTTCAATGGTTTTGCAGATAAAAGCTCCTATCCCACTACCAAAACCTTTAGCGCCTGTCAGGTTGGTTGCCACCAAAATAACATTATCAGTTTTACTTCTCTCGCAGTCAGCGTCAGTCAAATCAGCACCACTCAAATTTGCGCCGCTTAGATTAGTACCAAGCATTCTAGCCCCACTCAGGTTAGCATTACTAAAATTGGCATCGCTCAAATTGAAAGCCATAAGGTGAGCTTTGCTCAAATTGATTCCACTTAAGTCAACTCCACTCAACGCAGTGTCATTAATCTTAATTCTCGCAAAAATTCTCTCCCCAGCAGCGTAAAGTCTGAGCAATTCTTTTTTGTTCATAACTCTCCTCCTAAATCTCTACTACGAACACTAACCATTAACAATTTGCCTTACCACTGTTAAAGCAGAGTAAGAAACTCCCGCTGTTCCTTCCCCTGGATGAGTGGAATCACCTACTAACCAAAGATGCTTAACTGGTGTCCGATTTGCAAAGCCAAACGGCCCAAAAGTTGGTATTCTTTGACCAATACCGCCGACCACTCCTAGATCTCGCCCAGTATACCGCGCAAATGTTCGAGGCGTTGCTGCTTCTTGATGTAAAATCTTATCAGGTGTTAAGTCACAATATTGACCCAAACGCGCGATCGCTTCTTCGCTATATCTTTGTTTCAACCCTTCATAATCCGCACAATTCCACCACTTTCTAGTATCGGTAAAAGATGAGGCTGTAATTGTCGCCCTCCCTTTCGGTGCTCTACCATCTCCTGACTTGCTGACAGAAACAAATAGGGAATTGTTTTCACCAATTACGCCGTTATAGTCGTATAAAAATTGAAGGTGTGGCGGACAATTTTCAGGAATTGCACTTTCCTCTACTCCTAAATATATGACGAAAGCACCTGATGCAGGAGGCAATTTATCTACTCGATATTTGTAGCCAACCATTGAGTCTGGCAATTTAGCAACTGAATTAGTTACTAAATTAGTTGCTAATTTTTCTCCTTCCCCTAACAATTCTACTAAGTTTTGTACAGTTACATTAACTATAATATGGTCAGCCGTTTCTGTCCAAACTTCATCTGTTTTCTGATTGCGAATAGTTACGCCATTAGCCTTATTACTGACTGTATGAATTTGTTCAACTGTATGCTGCATTAATAATTTTCCACCATCTCTTTCTATAGCTTCCACAAGACTCTCGCTTAATACTTGCATACTCCCTTGCAAGTGATATAATCCCTGCGGTTCTTGGGAAACACCTAAAGCCGTCGCCGCATAAAGTAGTGCTGTTTCCTCTGCATCCACCTGAGAATATAGCTTTAACTGTAAATCTAAAAAAGTTTTCAAACGTAGATTATCCCGCAAACCATACAATCTTAAAGCATCACCTACCGTCATGAAGGTAAACGGCAAAGTAATCAAAGTCTCGGGACGAACTGCTTTAGTTAATTGCCATAAATCCCACAAATTACGTGGCGGTAAAACTGGATCTCTACCTTGAAATTTCCAGCTAGGTTTGAATAAAGTTGCTAATAACTGCCAGAAAGGTTCGCTTCCGGGAAATTGTCTTTGCCTTTCTAACTGCCATTTTTTAGGATCTCGCCACACACTAATAGGTTCAGTTTCACCGGGAAGAAATACTGCACAAGCGGGATCGCAGGGTGTAGCGGCGGGAATTTCAATGTCTAATTCTGAGAAAATACGATGATGAATACCTCCAGGTTCTAAACCTGCTACTTGGGTAGCACCAACATCGAAGGTAAAGCCTTTACGTTTGAAGGTAGAAGCGCATCCCCCAGGAACGATCGCTTGGTCTAAGATTAGCACTTGGTAGCTTCTTTTGGCTAATAAGGCTGCGGCTGTGAGTCCACCAATTCCGGCCCCAATTACGACGATTCGGGGTTTGCTGTCAGGAGTGCGATCGCTTAGCATAAAATTAAGGAAGAAGGAAGAAGGATATGGGAGATGGGAGATGGGGAGACGCGGAGACGCGGAGACCTAGAAGAAATTTTAGTTATCTAGGATAGAAGGAAAAATGCTTATATCTTAAGCTTATTAGCTATCTGTATCTAACGTTTAATTAGGTTATTTATGGATGCAATTGACTCAAAATTACTCTTAACCGATCGTAATCATCTTTAAGCACAAGACTCAAACTTCTTCCGGCCTGCACTAACCAGGCTCGATCGCGTTTTCGTAGTTGATAAATCTCCCGAATCGCCGCCGCCGCCAACGCATCCACAGGTGCATTACTAACTTCAAGCAGCGTCCGCAAAAAATCCAACTGTTCGCTAAAAGCAATCACCTCATCCGGTTCACAACTATAAACAGCTTGGTGAATTTGTGGTGGACGCGGCGGGATATATTGATAAATAGTTCCCGGCTTCGGTACAGAACCATTATACCTTTCTTCCGGCCCTTGGAATCCCACAATTGCTGCTCGAAATTCCGTTTTTAACATTGCAAAAATCTGGGGTTGTTGTTCCCTTAAATCTTGGAGAGATAAACCCAAAGCTCTAGCCCTGTGAACTGTATCAATGGGGCAAGTTGTGGCATGATAAATTACGCCGTAAATCTGATTTCTAGATTCTTCGTCTACAGCTTTCACCCAACATCCAAAAGGTGGCATCGGCGGAAAGTTTAAATCATCTGGCTCTAAACATTGAGCCACAAATTCTGTAGTAGCTGTTTCAATAACCTCACCAATGTGGTCGCGGCGACGATCTTCTACAGTAAATTGAGGTAGGGGAAGACGCATATATAGGGGCTAGGGGCTAGGGGCTAGGGGCTAGGGAAAGAGA